>SXSC01000084.1 GCA_005792355.1 Opitutaceae bacterium | reverse complement strand
GAGACTCGGGAGAGTCTCGCACATCCGGGGTTTCCCCCGATCCACCGTGGCCGCTCCCGGCCCGGTTGGCGGAGCCGACTTTTGAGGGTCAGCTCGTTCCTGATGCAGTCGGCAACGTGTCAGCCTGGCGGCATCCGTCCAGACTTTTTTTGGCCTATTCTGTCATAAGCCCAAAATCCGCGGTTGGAAATGAAGCACCGAGGCCCCGCTATTTTTTTCCGTGCTCTTTCGCGTAATGCTCGGCGAGGAGGTCATGTCCAAAATCGCCCTTGAACTCGCGGTACACGGAATGGACGTGGTTGGCGTTGTTCTGGAAGTTGTCGAACTCGATGAGAAACGTCGGGCCCTGGACGCGGTAATAGGTGGCCTTGGAGCGTTCGAGAGCGCCGGCCCAGGCAAAGGTGATTTTGTCCGCGCCGGCCGCACTGATTTTGGCGAAGGTCTCGGCGGCGAGTTCGGGCCGGTAGCGGGCGAGATAAACCTTCACGAGGGCGAGCAGTTTTTCGCGCTGCGCCGGCCGGAGCTGGCCGGCGGCGATGCCCGCGGGCGCGAGCGGCTCGACGCGTTGCTTGTTGGCGGTGACGATTTCCTTCAGCGCGACGTCGGCAAAGACGGCGATTTTGCGCTGCGCGTCGTCGAGCGAGTTGATCAGCGCGAGCCCCAGATCCTCCTCCTCGCCGAGCACGCGCTCGCCCTGGCGCGGCCCGGTGCGAACTTCCGCGGGGTTGGTGCCCATGAACGAGGGCGCGAAAAACACATGGCGGCCGTCGACCACCGTGAAATTGCACGCCAGATGATGGCCCTCAAAGCGCCAGCCCCAGGATTTTTCGCCGCTCGGCTCCCCGAAAATCGTGATGAAATACTGGGTCGGATCGCGGCGGCCGGCCGGCGTGTCTTTCTCGAGTTCCTTCAGAATCAGTTCGAGCGCCATGATGGCGTTGGCGCGGGCGACGCCGGTGTGGCTCAGGCCGGTGCGGAGCAGCGCCATCCCCAGCGCCTGCTGCTGGGTCGTCGTCTGCTTGAAGGGGATCCCCTGCCGGGCGATCGGCACAAAGTTCCAGTTCTCCCGTTCGGCATCGGTGAGAGGGTAGGTGGCCTGCTTTTTCTGGCCGGCGTCGAGGCTGTCGAGAAATTTGCGGGCGGCCGCGACCATGTCGGCGGCGACTTCGTGCGCGCGCGCCAGCGGCGCGGCGGAGGTGAAAGCTAACGCAAGGAGGAGTCGAAGGGAGGGGTGCACGGCCGGACTTAAGCGCGATTGCGCCGCGCAGCGCAAGCGCGCAGGCGGGCTTTTCCCGCCCGACTTGCACCGCGGCGCGAAACCGCCATTTTCCCCGTCGTGAATATTATGTTTCGCCTGGTCGCCGCAAGTTCCCTGCTCCTCACCGTGGGGTTCGCGCAGAAGCCGAAGATCACCTCGCAGGACCAGCTCCCGCGCCACAATTATCCGCTGACCGGAGCGGTTACGGCGGTGCTCACCAATGATGCGGCCTACGAGAAGCTGGCCGCGGCGGTGCGGGCCGACCTCGAAAAGCTGCTCGCCGACCACGACATCGAGGATCGCTCCACGTTGCAGGACCTGCATGGCACGTTGCTCGCGCTGGATCTGCACGCCGGGCGATACGACGCGGCCCTGCGGCGAATCGCGACGATTCGTCTGCTCGATGAAAAACCGGCGACCAGACTCACCGGCGGCCTTCTCACCGAGAGCATCATCCTGACGCGGCAGAGCGGGGAGTTCGCTCACGAGGGGGCGTTTCGCGCCGCGTTCCAGAAGATTTATGCGCAGAAGCTCGCGGTGCTGCCATGGGCGGTGGTGGGCGACGTCATCAAGCAAACCAAGGGCAACGCCGAGATTCTCACGGAGGCCCTCGTGCTCGGAAATCTGGCGAGTCAGTTTCAGCCGGGCGTGGACCAGACGGGGACGGTGAGTGGCGAGGTGGCGCGGGTGCTGCTCGCGCAACGCACGAACCTCGCGCACTACCTTCCGTTGAAAGCCGAGCGAATCACGGCCTTGTCGGCCTACGTGGCCGCGCACCAGAAGACGAAGACCGATATCTGGGCGGCGCGGGCGGTGGAGCTGCCGGCCGGGGCGAAACTCACCTCCGTGATCGTGGGCATCTGGGACAGTGGCGTCGACCTGCCGGTGTTTCCGGCGCAACAGTGGACCAATCCGGCCGAGCAACTCAACGGCCAGGATGACGACGGCAATGGATACGTCGACGACGTGCACGGGATCGCGTTTGATCTGAAGTCGCGCCCAGTGGCGGAATTGCTGCTGCCGTTGACCGACGAGCAACGCGCGAACTATCCCGCCATGCGCAATCTCACGAAGGGCCTGCTCGACGTCCAGGCGAGCATCGAATCGGTCGAGGGCGGTGAATTGAAAAAAGTGATGGCGGGGCTCAAGCCCGAGGCGGTGAAGCCGTTCATCGAGGGCCTGAATTTTTTTGGCAACTACACGCACGGCACGCACGTCGCCGGGATCGCGGCGGCGGGCAATCCGGCCGTGCGCCTGCTCGCGGCGCGCAGCACCTTTGATCACCGGATGATTCCTGATGTGCCGACGCGCGAGCAGGCGGAGCGTGACGCGGCGGCGTATCGGGAGGTCGTGAAATATTTCCAGCGCCATGGGGTGCGCGTGGTGAACATGAGCTGGGGCGGCTCGCCCCGCTCGATCGAAGGGGCCTTCGAGGCCAACGGCGCGGGAGGCACGCCAGAGGAACGCAAGAAGACGGCGCGGGAGTATTTCGAGCTGTCGCGGGTGGCGTTGACCGAGGCGATCCGCGGGGCGCCCGAGATTCTCTTCGTGGCCGCGGCCGGCAACAGCGACAGCGATGCGAAATTCGACGAGACGATTCCCTCTGGCATCGATCTGCCGAACATCCTCACCGTGGGTGCGGTCGATCAGGCCGGCGAAGAGACCTCGTTTTCGAGCTTTGGGAAAAACGTCGACGTCCACGCGAACGGTTTCGAGGTGGAGAGCGCGCTGCCGGGCGGCGAGCGCATGAAATACTCGGGCACGTCGATGGCGGCCCCCAGCGTGGCCAATCTCGCCGCCAAGCTGCTCGCCCTGAATCCCGCGCTGACGGTGGCGCAGGTCACCGATTTGATCCAGCGCGGGGCCGAGCGCAGCGCCGACGGCCGGATCAACCTCATCAATCCGAAGCGGAGTGTGGAGCTGCTGACGGCCGGGAAGGGCGGCTGAAGACTCGCCGGTACCGCCAAAAAGAATGCCACCAACGGGACAATCAAGCGTGCCCGGGCCGGGTTTGAGGAATTTTCCCGTCTCAAGTCCTGGGATCGACAGGTAAATTTTGGACAGCAAAATTTCCGGAGTCGGAAAAGCCCCGGCTTCCCTCTCGGCGGGCGGCGTTTCTTCATCAGGCTGCAGACCTGCACTGCAGTTGCCATGGGCGCTTGGGCAAGCGCCCCTCCTTGAGCCCGCACTCTGAACCATGCTATGAACACTGAGGTGTTTTCCTCGGTGGCAGCGGCAAAAAAAGGGCTGGCAGGGAGGGGCCAAGTGGTATTCGCTGCTGGCACTCGCTTGGAACGGTATCGAGCGTTCAGGGCGAACTTATCCGTAGGCCCAACGTCCCGCACCGCCCGTCTGTTCGCCCCTTCTGGCATCGGCTATCAGCGCTCCACCCGCTTCCTCTGCGGTCACACCTGACACGGATCCCGGTGCGGCGTACCCAACCGCGCGCTATCGCGCGTTCATCAGCTACAGCCACACGGACACGACCTGGGCGACTTGGTTGTTGCGACGGCTTGAAGGCTACAGGGTGCCGGAGCGCTTGCGGGGTCGCGTGGCGCCAATCGGTGAAGTCGGCGCGCGGCTCGCCCCGATCTTCCGGGATCGCGACGAGCTGCCCACGGCGGACGATTTGGGCGAAGCGGTGCAGGAAGCGCTGCAGCAGTCGGCGACGCTGATTGTGATTTG
>SXSC01000083.1 GCA_005792355.1 Opitutaceae bacterium | reverse complement strand
AATGAGCCGCCCGGTGAGGCGGATCTGGTTGCCGGCGCGGCGCACGCTGCCTTCGAGGATGTAGGCGACGTTGAGTTCGCGCGCGATCTGCGGAATCTTCTTCGTCGTGTCGCGATACTCCAGCACCGAGGTGCGCGAGATCACGCGCAGCTCCGGGATGTTGGCGAGGGTGGTGAGGATGTCCTCGTGCATCCCGTCGGAGAAGAACGCGGTGTTCTCCTTGTCGTCGCTCAAGTTGTCGAACGGCAGGACGGCGATGGATTTCTGATCAGCCTTCGGCTGATCAGCGGGTCCTGGGTCCTGGGTCTGGGATTTGGGTGCATTGGCCGGGGCGCGCGCTGCGACGGGAGCGGCGGGAGGAGACGAAGGTTTCGCTTTCCACGGCTGCCACACGGCGAGGGCAACGACGGCGGCAACGGAGACGAGGGCCGGGATGAGCCACGGGCGAGGACGTTTTTGCAGGGGCGTGGCTTGACCACGCCCATCTTCCCGGGCGGGGGCGAGCCGCGCCCCTCCGGCGGAAACCTCCGGCCCGCCCAGCAATTTCTGCACGCGAGCCACGAACGCCGCCGATCCATCATCCGCCGGCCGTAGGTCCTGAGCCTGTCGAAGGGGCAGTTTCGTCCACTGCACGGCGCGGAATTCCGTCGGCACGTCGGCCTCGGCATCGCGGATGGCGTCAATCACCACCGGCAGCAGGAACGCCGCGCGCTCGGAGATCATGTGTGTGCGCTGCGCGGCGAGTTTCCACTCCAGCCGGAAATAACCCTCCAGCCGCGCCTGCGTGTTGGCCGAAATCACCGGGATGAACAACGCGCACGCCCCGATCTGCCCGCGGATCTTCGCATCCCACGCATCGCCGCCGACGAGTGCATCCTGATCGAACCACACCTCGACGCCCGCCGCGCGCAGCGCCGAGCAGATGCGCAGGGCCGCGGCCGCGTCCTGGGAAGCATACGAGAGAAAAACGGCTTTGGCGGCGTCGCTCATGCGTCACCTCCTCGGGGCACACCGCGTCCTGCCTGCCGGGCCGTAGGCTTGGCGAAGGCCGGGGACGCGTACGACAAGAAAACGGCTTTGGATGATTCGGGCATGCTATTCGGCAGTCATTTTTTGTCGGCCTGTTCGGCCACCACGCGGCGGAATTTCGCGAAAGCCTCCTCCGCCCGCAGCTTCGTCAGCACGGGCGCAAACCGCGCGTCTTCGAGCAGCGCCGGGCGCTCGTTGAGGAGGAAAAACAGGTAGCCGGGGACGGCGCCCATGTCCTCGAGCGTCGGCGCGGCTTCATCGACCCGCCCGAGCTCGGTCAGCGCGTAGTTCGCCGCGTGGCGCGATTCCACCGGGCCGTCCAGCAGGCGTCGCACGATCGCTTCGGCTTCGCTGCGCACGCCGGCCTGCGCCAGCGCCCAGGCCGCGAGCCCGTCGCTCCACGCGAGAAATTCCGGCTGCCAATCCGCCCGGTTCGGAACCGCGAGGGCCTGACGCGCCGCGACGAGGGCCTCGTCCTTCCGGCCCAGGCCGATCAGCGCCAGCGCGAGGTTGGCGGACGTGACGGGCGGGCCGGCCATCTTGGCGGCGGTTTGGAACGCCTCGGTCGCCTTGGCATAGCGTCGAGTGAAAAGGTAGCCGAGTCCGGCCACGTCGATGGGCGTCCACGCCAGCGGGTTCATGCGGCGCGCCTCCTCCATCGCCGCTATCGCCAGATCGGGGCGACCGCGCTGGAAGTGGCCAAACGCTGTTTGGTGCGTCCACTGCTCCGGGCTATAACCCAAGTCGCGGGCCTTCCCAAATTCCGTCTCGGCCTCCGCGCCCCGATCCCGTGCCCCCAGCACGAGGCCAAGCGCAGCATGCGCTTCGCCCAAGGCGGGATCGCGGCGCAGGAGATCCCGCGCCGCGCGCTCGATGTCCGACAACTCCTGGGCCAGGTAGCGGGATGCGACGCAGCGGCTGGTGGTGCTGGTCGCTCGCATCTCCACCAACGCGGCCGCGGCCCGCGTGAACTCGGGATCGATTTCGAGCGCACGCCGGAAGAGCGCCTCGGCTTTCGCCAGATTGCCGACGGAGATGGTGATCACATACTGCCGCGCCTCGAGATACAGGTTGAACGCATTGGGATTCACCGTCTGGGGCGCGCGCGGGGCATCGGCGAGCTTGAGCCGCAGGTTCTGCGCGATGAGTCCGGCGATCTTGTCCTGCAGCGCGAACACGTCCTTCAACTCCTCCCGAAAATCGTCCGCCCACACCTGCTTGCCGTCCGCCGCATTGAGCAGCCGCGCCGAGATGCGGAGCTGCGTGCCCGCCCTGCGCACGCTGCCCTCGACGACATAGGCGACGCCGAGTTGCCGCGCGATTTCCGGAATCGGCGTGTCCTTGCCCTTGAAGTGAAACGCCGACGTGCGCGCGGAAACTTTCAGGCCGGGAACTTTCGCCAGCACGTTGAGCAGCTCCTCGCTGATGCCGTCGGAGAAATACTCGTTGGCCTTGTCGTCGGAGAGATTGGCGAAGGCGAGCACGGCGACGGACTTGGCGGACGCGAAATCCGGAGGCGGCTGCGCCGCGGCGGGCGCGGGCGCGCGGGCCAGCAGTTCCTTGAAGCGCGGGTCGGCGCGGAGCGGGTCGAAGGCCGGCTCGAGTTCCAGGTAGGCGCGCGTCAGGGAATAGCCGTCGACCGGCGTGGCGAACTCCGTCTGCAGGTCGGCGAATGCGGCGTCATTCCAGCCCACCGTCGCCCAGAGTGCCGCCGTGCCGTGCGTCGTGAAAAAGGTGCTGACCACCGATTGCATGCGCTGGCGCAGGAGTGTCGCGGTCGCCTGCGCCTCCGCGCGCGCGCCGAGCCGCGCCTGCGCCCACGCTTTCCAGTAAAGGGCGATCACGTCCTGGGCGTTGGTCGCAAGGTCTTGCTCGCAGCGCTGCACGACGGCCTGCCAGTCGCTTTGCGCGGCGGCGGTGTTGCCGGCGAGTTCGTGGGCGCGGGCGAAGAGGACGGCGCGCGGGCCGGAGAAATTCATGTCGCGCACGGTGTCGCGCGGATACTGCGACACGAAACGGAGCGCCACCGCCGGCTGCCGGCCCCAATACGCCGCCTGCCACGCCATGGCCACGCCCCGATCCTCCTTCAGTAGCCAGCCCGGCCACGTCTCGACCGCCTGCAATGCCCCGGCGGTGTCGCCTTGCCACCGGCATTTGAACGTCACGTCGAACGTCAACAGCCGGCCGGTGCGATGCCGCAGCAGCGCCCGCGCGAGAATCGGTTCGGCTTCGGCGTAGCGCTGGCGGCGCAGGAGCACGTTGAAGAGGTCGGCGCTCGCCATGGGGTGCTCGCCCGAGAGTTCTATCGCGCGCTCCAGGCAACGAATCGCATCGTCGGTCCGGTTCAGGAACCGGTAGGCGGTGCCGAGCGCACGCTGGATTTTCCAGTTCCTGGGCTCGCGAGCGGCGAGCACGACCAATTCGCGCGCGATTTCGTCCAGTTGGTTCGTGTCGTTCAAAGCGACACGCGCGGACCACGCCGTGCCCAGGCGCGCCGTCGCGAGCATCAGGCGCGCCGACACCATGTCCGGTGCCAGCGCGACCGCGCGGTTGGCCTGCTGCAGCAGCTTCTCGCGCCGCGGGCCGGACTCGTCGATTGAGTGCCAGACCATGATATAGGAGAGCCACGCAGCGAATTCCCACGCCGCGGCGTCGGCCGGGTCGAGGGCCAGCGAGCGCTGCACCAGTTCCTCGGAGAGTGCGAGGTTCTCGCGGTTGATCTCGTCGCCGCCCTCGTAGGCCTGCCGCGCCTGCGCGAGGAGTTTCTGGGCGGCGGTGACCGGCGTGGCGGCGGCGGTAGTCGTGGCTGAGGCGTCCCGCCTCGGGTCCGGCGAATCAACTGAGGCGGGACGCCTCAGCCACAGACTGGCGGCGAGAACGGCGGCGACGACCAAGGCCACGGCGATTCCCGCTGCGGCTGGGACGCGGCGGCGAGACTCCGGAGTAGCGCGGTGCCCCAGCCCGCGCTCGGGCGTTTCCCGTGACGGTCCCGCTGCAGCGGGAACCGCACTACCGCCGAGCAGATTCTTCACTCGCGTGCAAAATTTCTCCGGGGTTTCCCCGCCCAGCAGGCGCGTCCACTGCACCTCGCGGAATTTCTCCGGCACGAACGCACCGGCATCGGTCGTGTCGTCGATCACGATGGGCAGCAGGAACGGCAGCGCCTCGTCCATGTCGTGCGTGCGGTCCACGGCGAGTTTCCATTCGCGGCGGAAATAGCCCTCGCGACGGGCATTGGTGTTCGCCGAGATGAGCGGCACGAACAGCGCGCACGTCTTGATCTGGCCGCGGATCTTCGCATCCCACGCATCACCCCCGACGAGTTCGCTTTGATCGAACCACACCTCGACGTCCGCCTCCCGCAGCGCCGCGCAGATGCGCTGTGCCGCCGCCGCGTCCTGAGAAGCATACGAGAGAAAAACGGCTTTGGCGGTGTCGCTCATGCGTCACCTCCTCGGGGCACACCGCGTCCTGCCTGCCGGGCCGTAGGCTTGGCGAAGGCCGGGGAAGCATACGAGAGAAAAACGGCTTTGGCGGTGTCGCTCATGCGTCACCTCCTCGGGGCACACCGCGTCCTGCCTGCCGGGCCGTAGGCTTGGCGAAGGCCGGGGAGGCGTAGCTGAGAAAAACGGCTTTGATTGGCTCTGACACGGGAGTGGGACGGGGCTGGAAACGGCCCAACACTTCAAAGCCGCCCCATCAGTGGCGAGTGCATACTTTCCCGGTCGGCTGGCGGCAGCGAACCCATCGGGTCCGGGCCAAGCGTGGGGCAAGAGTGGGCGCAGGCTTTCTCCGACCTCGGCGGGGCGTCCCGTCTCCGCGGTGAAAAAACGATCGAGGAGTGAAGGCAGGAAGATTCTTTTGGTAGGAAGATTTTCCAACCCACGGACAAATGGGCTCCGTTTAACCCGTAACTTCCCGCAGCTTCGTGGCCTTGGCACACGGTGGTCAGATGGAACCCATCGACCTGTCATCGAGAGCCAAGAAGCGTTTTCCGCCGGAAAATCTTCTTACCAAAGAAATTTTCCTGCCTCGATGCCTGGAATTGTCTCGGCGTCTTCCCGCCGCATGGTTGGCGCGAAATTCAGCGCGAATTCTTTTTGTTCGCGGCCCAAGTTGCGCGGCTGAAATCGAAGCGGCGTGGCGTCCGGAGCGGCCGGCACAATCGCGCACGAACTTATGCGACAATTGATAGTACGGAGATTATTGGATCGCCGCCGCCATTACCGAGAAATAACGGTATCCGCTTTTTTCGCCATGATGGCGACCGCGATCCAATCGTCCCCGGGCCAGTTAGCCACAAAAAGCACAAAAAACGCAAAAACGGACGCCTCTTTTTGCGCCTTTTTGTGTTTTTTGTGGCCATCCCCTCCGAGAATTAGGTTTGGTTGCGGCCCTGCCGCGCTACCCCGGGCTCGCGACGTTCACGGATGACGGCAGAAACAGGATGGGCAGAAAAAGGGAAAACGCCTGAACCACGTCCGCACGGCGCGCGCCCGCGCAGAAGCAAGGCCCCCTACTCCGCTCTTTTTCTGCCAACCCTTTTTCTGCCCTCCGGTTTTTTCGGCCCATGACCTGCAGCGACCCCGAGCCACGACTGCGTTCTCCCATCTCTGTCCATGCGTGGTTTCTCGTCTGGCGCCCGACGACGCCGGCATCTTTTACCCGCCATATTTTTGCCAAAATGATTGGCGGCTTGGGGTTTTATTCCCCTGCCACCGATTCCTTTGCCATGGGATTGGTCCTGGTTCCTGGTTTTGGCCTCCCACAGATTCAGAAAGACCACAGATGGCCGGATTCCGGGGTTTGCATCGGTGGCCTTTCTGAATCTGTGGGCGGTCCTGTATTTTCAATCGGTGGCTGGGACCGGCCACCAGACCATCAACTCGCGCAAAACAGGCCGCCGAATTTAGGTTTGGTTGCGGCTCTGCCGCGCTCCGCTGCGCTCGCGACGTTCACGGATGACGGCAGAAACAGGTTTGGCAGAAAAAGGGAAAACGCCTGAACCACGTCCGCACGGCGCGCGCCCGCGCAGAATCAAGGTCCCCCGACTCCGCTCTTTTTTTGCCAACCCTTTTTCTGCCCTCCGATGGGTTGATTTTGGCTTGGTCACTTGAGCGTTCACCGCGCCGGCTTCTCCGGCGGATTCGTCTTGCGCCAGGCCTGCGCGCGAGCGTGGGCTTCGGTCAGGCCGAGATTTGGCAGGAATTTAACCGTCCGCGGATCCTTCCGCGTCGAAACCGTGGTTGAAACTCTCGCAAGAAGGGCCAAGCTGCCCGGCATGAGCATCGGAACCGAAGAGATCATTCGCCTGTGCGAGGCGCTGCCGGATGACAAGCGCGCCGAAGTGGCCGACTTCGCCCGCTTCCTGCTGGCCCGCACCGAACATCCGGACGATCTCGCGTGGGAACGACGACTGGCCGACGCGCGACCGATGCCCAAGCTCGAAGCGTTCTTGCAGGAAGCCGCGGCCGAAGGGCGCGACGAACCGCTGGAATTGCAGCGCCTGTGAATTCGCGCACGCGGCTGAGTTTCTGGCGCGCCTACGCGCGGCTCGATGCCCCGGCCCACGCGGCAGCCCGTCGGGCCTATGCCCTGTTCCTCGAGAATCCGGCGCACCCGTCGCTGCGATTCAAGAAGCTCGGCGGTTCCGATCGTGCCTGGTCGGTCCGCATCAACGAGCAGTATCGCGTCGTCGGAGAACGACAGGGCGACACCATTTTCTGGGTTTGGATCGGCACACACAACGAATTCGACAAGCTGTTTCGCTGAAGCTGAAACCGGAGTCGAATCGCGGCGAACACCGCGCCGGCCGAATTCCGCCGTGCCCGCGGACGGTTTCTCCGCCTGCCCTGCAAAGCCTCGGCGAAGCAGGGTGACTTCCGTGTCCCGCGGATTGTCACCCGATTGGCGCTCATCGTTTCGCCTCCGGTATCTCCGCCGGATGCGCCTTGCGCCACGCCTGCGCGCGGACGTGGGCTTCGGTCAGGCCGGTGTCCGCCATGAGCTTCACCCAGCGCGGATCGTTGCGCAGCGGGTCGAAGATCGGGTGCCAGAGATAGACGCCGTTGGAAGAAAGGCTGATTTGCAGCGGGGTCAGGAGCGCCATGGCTTCTTCGGTTCGCCCCAGCGCAACGAGGGCGCCAATCCTTTCGGTGGAGTTGCTGGTGTGAAGGCGGGGATCGGCGAGCAGGGCTTCCGCTTCCGCCTTCCGGCCCGCCCGGGCAAGGACGAAAACCCGAATACCCACAGTTCTCGCGTCACCCTCAGGCATGCGTCCCACCAGCGCGACCGCCTCGGCGAAACGACCAAGCTCGATTTGGGCATGAATCTTGCCCCGCAGTGCGTCGTGGTAATCTGGCTGCACGGCGAGCACCCGTTTATACGCCGCGACTGCGTCCGTTGGCCGGCCGGCGCTAGCCAGCACATAGCCGTAGTTGGTCCAGATTGCCGGCGAGAGCGGGTCGAGTTCGGTCGCGAGCTTCGTGCGCTCCAGCGCCTCATCCATCCTGGCCTGGACGATCAGCGTCGTGCTGAGCCAGTGATGGGCCACGGCGAAGTTCGGGTTTAGCGCCACGGCGCGGCGGAGCGCCTGTTCGCCGTCGGCCACGTAGCCCGCCCAGTTGAGCAAGCCTCCGAGCGAGGCGTGGGCTTCGGCCGAATCGGGATCGAGCGTGAGGGCGTGGTTGATCTTCGCCAGGACGCGCGCGATCTCGGCCGCCTTGTTGGGGGGCTCCGCTCCACTCGCTTCCTGCGTGCGGGCAAGGCGAATCCCCCACACGTCGGCGAGGGCCGCGTGGGCCCGGGCGAAATCCGGCTCGAGCGCGAGCGCTCGGGTGAGCAGGCTTTCGGCCTGCGCTAATCCGGCCGCGGTTCGCAGGCCCCACGCCTGGCGCGCTTGCACGTAGAATTCGAAGGCCTGCGGATTCACCGCGGCCTTCGAGGCGGCGGAACTCGCGCCGAGTTTCAGCGAGAGGTTTTTCGCGATGAGCCCCGCGACCTCGTCGTGCAGGGCGAAGATGTTCTTCGCCTCGCGCTCGAGCTTGTCGGACACCCACACCTGAAACCCGTCGGCCTGAATGAGCTTCGCCGTAACGCGCACCCTCTGCCCTTCCTGCAGCACCGTGCCCTCGACGAGATGGGTCACGCCGAGTTGCCGCGCGATTTCTGGGATCGAGACGGACCTGCCCTTAAAGGAAAACGCCGAGGCGCTGCCGACGACCTTCAGGCCCGGCACGCGCCCGAGCACATCCGTCACCGCCTCGCTCAGGCCGTCGGAGAAAAACTCGCGCGCCGGATCGCCGCTGAGATTCTTGAACGCGAGCACGGCGACGGATTTATCCGCCGGGGCGGATTTCTGGTCGGCCGCGACGGGCGGAGGCGCGACGGCGGTGGCGGCCGGAGGATTCGCGTCGCGGGCCCAGGCCGCTTTCAGCGGAGCGACGGATTCGACGATTAATTCCTGCACCCGCGGGTCCTGGCGAATCGGCTCATACCATGGATCAAAACGGAGACTATTTACGAAGCTCATCGCCTGCACCTCCGACCTTGTGCGGCCGACTTGCGCTCGAAGCGCGATCAGTCCACGGATGGCCTCCTCGGGACGGCCCAAGGCCAGGTCGAACTCAGGGCGCCTCACCAAACTCGTATCGCGGGGTCCGGCGAGCTCTGCAGCGAGGAGCCAGTTTTTTTCCGCCAGCTCCTTTTTTCCGGTAAGCGCCTGCAAGAGCGCCGTCCATTGCACGAGGCTCGGCTCGTTGGGAGCCGCCGCCAAGCGCCCCTCGACCACGTCTAGGGCGGCCTTCCACTGGGCCACTGCGGCGGTCGGACGATGGGTCACCTGCAAAGCCCAGCCCTCCCAAAAGCCTTTCGGCCCAAATATCGCCCGCTCTTCGAAAAAATCCCGCGGGACGCGTTGCAATACCTGCAGGGCCTTGTCGCCTTCGCCGAGCCAGGCCCACAACCGGGCAACGTTGCACGCGAAAGCATCCTCCAACATCAGGCGAACGGGAATTTTCTCCGCGGCTGACTTCGCGGCGGCCAGGTCGTCGCCGTAAACGAGCCGCAGGAAAATTTGCGCCCGGTAGCCACCTACGCTTGGCGCCAAGGCCTGCGCACGATCCAGCAAGGTGTTGGCCTCGCGAAAGCGTCCTAGGTTCATGAGCACCTGCAATTCCTGAAGGAGGGGACGCGGATCGTTGGCAAAAAGGGCCCGATGCTCGGCCATCAGCTTGGTTTTCTCCGCGTCGGCCATACCCGGAACTGTGGCCAGCGCCCACACGATGCGCTTGTCTCCCGGCGCGCGGAGGAGCAACTCCCGCAGGCGACGCACCCGCTCCGACCCACTCCGGCTTAACGCCGCATTGGTCGCCACCGCCAGTCCGGCCTCCACGGACTCGGGCGCGAGGCGGATGGCGCGCTCCGCCTGACTGCGGGCGCCGGCCAGTCGTGGTTCACTCCGATCATAGCCTTGGGCAATGATTTCATTGGAAACGCGCGCCCAGGTGGCCCACGCCTCGCCGTCCATCGGATCGAGTGTGGTTGCGCGCTGGCAAAGTTCGTCGGCCAACCTGAAGTTCTCCCGCACGGCCATGAAATCGTCGTCGATCAGCGCGCGGGCCTGCAGCGTGAGTCGGCGCGCCTCGGTGAGCGGTGGGGCGGCGACCTCCGAGGTGGGCGGGCGCGTCCCTGCGCCCGCATCCTTCGCGGGCCGCAGGGCGAAATAGAGGGCGCTTGCGGCCAAGATGGCGGCGGCGGTAATCCACGTCGCAGTGGGAACGCGGTGGGTGGGCTTGGGCGTGGCACGGGTCTCCTGCCCCGTGTCGTCCGAGCCCACGGGTCGGGAGACCCGTGCCACTTCAGGCGCACTACCTCCGAGCAACGCCTGCACGCGCGCGCAGAATTTCTCCGGCGCTTCGGCGCCGGGCAGGCGGGTCCACTGCACCTCGCGAAACTCGTCCGGCACGTGGGCCTCGGCGTCGCGGGTGGCGTCGATGACGACCGGGAGCAGAAACGCCTTGGCCGTCGCCATCCCGTGCGTGCGGCGCGCGGCGAGTTTCCACTCGATCCGGAAATACCCTTCGAGCCGCGCCTGCGTCGCCGCCGAGATCACCGGCACGAACAACGCGCACTCGGCGATCTGCTTGCGGATTTTGTTGTCCCACGCGTCGCCCCCAACGAGTTCGTTCTGGTCGAACCACACCTCGACCCCCGCCGCACGCAGCGCTTCGCAGATCCGCTGCGCCACTTCCGCATCTTGGGAAGCGTAGCTCAGGAAGACGGCTTTGTTTTCAGCGGTGCGCATATCACTCCGAGTTCCCGGTTGACCGAAAGTGAAGGACACCTAGCCTCCCTCCCATGACAAAAGTGCTGTCCGAAGTCACCCGCGACGCGCTCGATCTCCCGTTAGCCGAACGCCGGACACTGGCCCGTATTCTCCTCGATGCATCCGACACGGACCGGGATTTTTCACCGGAAGTTGATGCCGCTTGGGAAGAGGAAATTGCGCGCCGACTACGCGCCGTTGACAACGGGACGGCGCAATCACGGTCGGCCGCGAAGGTGTTCGCCGAACTCGACCGGCGATTCCCCTGATGGAGATACGGATCGTCGCGGAGGCTGAATTTGAGCTGGGCGACGCCATCGCCCGTTACGAAGAGATTGAGGCGGGGCTCGGGGTGCGATTGAAAGCCGAAGCGCGTGCGGCCATCGCATGGATCGGCGAGCACCCGACGATGCCGCGACTCAGGCCGACAGGTTATCGCCGCGTGAACCTCAAGATATTCCGTTACTATGTGGCGTATGCGGTAAGAGAAGACACCATTTGGGTTCTGGCCATTGCGCACGGACATCGCCAACCGGAGTTCTGGGCGGAGCGGAAATCCCAGATGCTTTGAGGCGGTTGGGCCCCCAGCGCGCGCCTGCGTGGCGTTTGAAATCACCGCGATGAACAGCACGCACTCCTTAATCTGCCGCCGGATCTCTTGATCCCACTCATCCCCAGCCTCCAAACCGCCCTCCACCTCGAACCACACCTCAACGCCTTTCGTCCGCAGCGCTTCGCAGCTACGCTTCGCCGCCTCCGCGTCCTGCTTGCCGCGCCATAGCGTAGCGACGGCGGGCGACGCGTAGCTCAGGAAAACGGCCTTGTTTTCCGCGGCGTTCATCGCTGGGTCGGCGCTTCCATCTCCAGCCCGGCCTTGCGGAGGCCGTCGACGAAATGCTCGACGAGATCCGGAACGGTCCACTTGCCCATCTCGGCGCGCCCGATCTTCGCAAAATCAGGCCGCGCGGCGAGCAATTCGCCCACGACTTTGGCGGCTGCGTCCGTCTGCCCGAGCTGCGCGTAGGACGCCGCGCGCACCACATAGGCCCAGTGGTAGCCGGGCATGTTGATCTTGAGCGCCGTCTCGAGCGCGGTCGCGTAGTCGCCCTGGCGATAGGCGTTAAACGTGTCAGCAAACCAGAACCAAGGGGGATGATGGGGATTCAGCTCCCGGGCGCGCTTTGCCAGCGCGCAGCCGCGCACCCAGTCCCCCGAGAAGGCCAGCCCACAGCCGAGGAAGGCCGTGCTGGAGGCGTCGAGCGGATTGAGCGCGATGCACCGCTCCGCCGCGACGCGGAAGGCACCGAAGTTCCGGGTAAAAAACAGGGACCGCGCGAGGCTGTAGTGGGCCGAAGCGCTCGCGGGCGCGATGCCGAAGGCGCGTTGGGCGGCCGCGACCGCGCGACCGAGTGGATCCGGGCGGGGATTGAAACCATCGGAGAACTCCGACGTGTAAGCGACCGCGAGCTGGGACCAGCAGTCCGCGTGACTCGGCACCTGTTCGACGGCCCGCTCCAGCAAGTCACGCACCACGGTATGCTCCGCGGGCGCGTAGCGCTCGTGAAGTCCGAATCCCCGCAGCAACGCCTCGTGAGGCGTCAACTGCAGGGGATCCCGCCTGCGCACGATCTCGATCATGCTGCGCAGGAGCACGCCGGCATGGTCGGCGACCGTGGCGGTGATCCGCGGAACCAGGTCGTCCTGCAGATCGAAGACCGCATCCGAGCTGTAGGGGCGATCGTAGTTCTCCGCCCACACGTGGGCGCCGGAAATCGCATCCACCACTTGCACCGCGACCCGCAACTTCGAACCCGACTGGCGCAGGCTGCCCTCCATCACATAGCGTGCGCCGAGTTCTCGGCCGGTCGTGCGGATGTCCAACGCTTCCTGCGCAAAGCGGGCGGTGGAGCTGTTTGCAATCACGCGGAGGTAGGAAAAACGGGACAGGCCCGTCACGATTCCCTCGGTCATCCCCTCCGCCAAGGCCGCGACGTCAGCATCGGCGCTGCGGCACTTGAACGGCAGCACCGCGATCCAGAAGTTGTCGTCGCGCGACTGTGCCGAAGGCGCGAGCGCCGGCATCAACCCTGGACCCTGGCCGCCCGTTGTTTCGGTGTCACCGGCCAGAAGCCGTTTCACGCGTTCGCAGAACGTGGATAACGAATCGGCGGAGCCCGCAGGCCCTGAGCTGGTCGAATGGGCGATTCGTGTCCACTGCACAGCGCGGAACTCCTCCGGCACGAGCGCCTCAGCGTCGCGCGTGGCGTCGATCACGATGGGCAACAGAAACGGCGTGCCGTCGGCCATCGCGTGCGTGCGCTGCGCCGCAAGCTTCCACTCGATCCGGAAATACCCCTCACGCCGCGACTGCGTCGCCGCCGAAATCACGGGCAGGAACAGCGCGCACGACTGGATCTGCTGCCGAATCTTCCGATCCCACGCATCGCCGCCGACGAGTTCGCTTTGATCAAACCACACTTCCACGCCGGCCTCGCGCAGCGCCGCCGCGATGCGCAGCGCCGCCCCCGCATCCTGGGAAGCATACGAGAGAAAAACGGCTTTGGCGGTGTCGCTCATGCGTCACCTCCTCGGGGCACACCGCGTCCTGCCTGCCGGACCGTAGGCTTGGCGAAGGCCGGGGACGCATACGAGAGAAAAACGGCTTGGCCGGCGGATTCGGGCATGCGGGCGGAGTGAGTGGGTGGGCGGGAACCGGAAACGGCGTGAGACTCCAAAGCCACCGCACCGGTGGCGAGACGATTGTGCACCCGGACGGTTGGCTCGAGTAACTGCGAAGGGTGGTTCGATAACGTTCAGCGCGGCAACAATGCTCCGAAGCCGTGGGCACGGGCGGCGGTGGCCGGCTGCTCGTCGTTGGTGAGCAGCCGGGCCGGCATCACGCGGAGCGTGATGACTACTATTGCAGAATGGGAGATCGCCACGTCCTCGAACGATTCGCCAAAGCTCGCGCGGCCGCCGGCGGTGACGTGGAAGTCAGGGTTCGTGGAGGGCAAGGATGAACATCTGCCGCGTGCCGTCGGGGGCGATCGCGGGCACCACGATCGCATCGCCGGTGCGGTTCCAGCAGGGGGCGGGATCGAGTCGGAGTTCGCCCTTGACCCAGTGCGACATGAACACCGGTGGAGACTTCACCACGCGGCCCGTCTGCCGGTTCAGGAAGGTGTAGTGATGTTGCTCTCCCTCGCGGTGACTGTTGACGAACCAGCGGCCGGACGGGCTGAGGGAAATATCGCCCTCGGGGTTGGGAAACACCTTCTTGCCGCCCCAAGACTCGACGATCTTCTTCTGCACGGCGTCATACACGACCTGCTGGCCGTCGTGCGAACCGACGATGCGGCTACCCCATTCCCACTCGGGATGTCCGCCGATGTGAATCTCGTGGCGGGTGAGACCGCTGCCGTCGGGGCGCACCGTGAAGGGCATGTTCACCCGTTCGGCGCGATCATGGAAGTCGGCGCGACAGAAGAAATAGATCAGGTCGTTGTTCCGGTTGTTCAGCGTGTGATTGATGAACAGGTGTCGCTCGTCGAGCCGCGCCGTGGTGCCGCGCAGCGCCTCGCGGAGCTGGAAAAAAGAGACGATGAGCCGCTTCTCCCCGGTGGCGATGTCCACGCGGAAAATGCCGTCATCGGCCGGGGCCGCGACTGCGGCGGTCCAATCCGTGGCTCCGCTATAGCCGGTCACCGGCCGCAGCCGCGCCATCCGCGCATAGTTGATCGCGAGGAAGTATCCGCCGTTCTGCGCGACGCCACCGTTGGCGACCGGCGTGTCGTCGAAGCGGTATTCGCGGACGCGTTTCCCCTTTCCGCCGTCGGCTGAGACGTCGAACAGGACAGTGAACACCTTGCCGGTTTTCCGGTCCCGATCATTGAAGAAAAACTGCGTCTCGGGATGCGCCGGATTCCAGTAGAACATCGTTCCCTGCTGCGGATTGTAGCCGCGCGTTTGGTCGACGACGCGCAGGGCGTAGTTCGACCGGGTGTCGATCAGGCAGACGTCGGCGGGATCGTCGGGCCCCGGCATCCGATCCTGAAAGGGGACTTGCAGCGCCAGGAGGTAACGCCCGTCCGCGCTCCACGGGATGGTGCGGCTCTGCCCGATGTAGCCGAAATAGTGGTGCTTCGGGCCGTGGGTGATCTGCGTGACGGTGACGGGCGATTCGGCTGCGGCGCGAGCGAGCGACGCCAGAGCGAGACAGAGAAAGCAGGTGAGTGGGCGCATCGAAGAAGGGCTGGGTGGGAAGGGGTTCCCGGTTGGGTTCATGCGACGGAGAAATTTCATTTCATGGCTCGCCGACTGGTCATCTGTCCTCATGCATTAGCTGAATGATCAGTATTTTTTTGACCCCATTTTTCTGACTGGCTCGTCTCATCTTTTCAGCGACATCCATTGAACTCAAAAAAGTCGGGCCGGTGGTTGTCGTCGTGAAAGTCAGAAAAATGGGGTCAGAAACTAGCCAGGTATCATTGCGAGCGATCCAATCTAGTCGTTTCGATCGACTGATGCTCAAGGATCATTTCCCCGTGTCGGGCCGTGTGAAACCGCGGTCGCGCGCGGCGGCGAGGAGAAGTCCGACTAAAGCAGAGAGGAACTTCATGCCAAAAGGCGTTTTGAATGGCGGGTACTCTCTGCGTTCCGGTTGAGTCTCTGCGGGGCAAACGGATTGGCCGAATATCCAGATGGGGCACCGCAGAGACGGGAGAATACCGCGCAGAGGTGTAGCGCGTCACGATATTCTCGGAAGATTGTTTCAGGATAAATCCGCCGGCTTGTTTTGCGCGAGTTGATGGTCTGGTGGCCGGTCCCAGCTACCGATTGAAAATACAGGACCGCCCACAGATTCAGAAAGGCCACAGATGCAAACCCCGGAATCCGGCCATCTGTGGTCTTTCTGAATCTGTGGGAGGAGAAAACCAGGAACCAGGACCAATCCCATGGCAAAGGAATCGGTGGCAGGGGAATTAAACCCCAATCCGCCGATCATTTTGGCAAAAAGATGGCGGGTAAAAGATGCAGGCATCGCGCTTGGATTTTTTACCCCACATTTTTTTGCCTCCAGGCTGGTCGGCGGAGAGTGCGGATGCGCGACGTCGTCGGGCGGCAGACGAGAAACCACGCATGGACAGAGATGGGAGAACGCAGTCGTGTCTCGGGGTCGCTGCAGGTCATGGAGCGAAAAAAGCCGGAGGGCAGAAAAAGGGTTGGCAGAAAAAGAGCGGAGTCGGGGGACCTTGATTCTGCGCGGGCGCGCGCCGTGCGGACGTGGTTCAGGCGTTTTCCCTT
>SXSC01000082.1 GCA_005792355.1 Opitutaceae bacterium | reverse complement strand
TGGCGGATTCGAAATCGCCACCCGCCCCGGCAGACCTCGTCGCAAATCCCGCAGCCGAACCAATCGCTCCCGCGTCGTTTCTCCGGCGCGGGGATGAGAAGCTCTCATGTCAGTAACACTCGGATACAAGACACCGATGGCGGCGGGCAACATGCAACAGGCTGACCCCCTCGGGCGGCGGCGCCCTGGCCGCGCACGCTGCTGTTTCCCGGGACGGATCTGATCAAATAGAGATTTTGCTTCCGCAGCTGAATTCGCGCTCGCGCCGGGACGCCCAACCGATTCCGTCTTACCCGTGGCGCCCCGACTCATCCTGATGCTCAAGTATCCGCGACCGGGCGCGGTGAAGACCCGGCTCATCCCGGCGCTCGGCGAACGCCGGGCCGCCGAACTCCACCGCGCGCTCGTCCGGCATACCATCGCGGAAGTCACCCGGTTCGCGGCCCGGCACGACGTCGCGGTCGAGGCGCGGATCGCCGGGGCGCCGGATGAGGCCGCGAGCCGCGCGTGGCTCGGCGGGGAGATGGCGATTAGCGCGCAAGGCGACGGCGATCTCGGGCAGCGGATGGATCGCGCCGCGCAGGCCGCGTTGGCCGACGGCGCGGCAAACGTCGTCGTAATCGGCGGCGATTGCCCGCAACTCACCGCGGAGCACCTCGCGGCCGCCTTTGCCACTCTCGGGCACGCTGATGTCGTGCTCGGTCCGGCCACTGATGGCGGCTATTACTTGATCGGATTGCGGGCCCCGCAGCCCACGCTGTTTCAAGGGATAAGTTGGGGTGGTGCGGAAGTGCTGGTCCAGACCCTCGCGGCCGCCCGTTCGATTTCCGTCAAGGTCGAACAACTCGCCACGCTGCGCGATGTGGACGTGCCCGACGACCTCGCGGTGTGGGCCGAAACCGCTTCCGCCCGGGCCGCCGGGCGCGGCGGCGTGTCGGTCATCATCCCCGCGCTCAACGAGGAAGCCTCCCTCCCCGCCACGCTCTCCGCCGCACTGAAGGCCGGACCGCACGAGGTGATCGTCGTCGACGGCGGCAGCGGCGATCGCACGGTGGAGATCGCCCGCCGCCACGAGACCATCGTGCTCGCGGCGCCGCCCGGTCGCGCGCGTCAGATGAACCGTGGCGCGGCGGCCGCGACCGGCGAGTTTCTCCTCTTCCTGCATGCCGACACGATCCTGCCGGGAGGATACGCCGCGCACATCGGCGCGACCCTCGCGCGCGACGGCGTCGCGGGCGGCGCATTTGGGTTTGCGCTCGAGGGCGAGTTTGCCGGCCGCCGCTGGATCGAGCGGATGACGAACTGGCGCGCCCGTCGCCGGCAATTGCCCTATGGCGATCAGGGAATTTTCGTGCGACGGGAGATTTTTGGACAAGT
This sequence comes from Opitutaceae bacterium, assembly GCA_005792355.1. Lineage (GTDB taxonomy): Bacteria > Verrucomicrobiota > Verrucomicrobiia > Opitutales > Opitutaceae > ER46. Next base: position 100,563 of record SXSC01000082.1, on the reverse strand, counting down.
CGGCGGGTTTCCCGAGCTGCCAATCATGGAGGACTACGCGTTGATTCGCCGCCTGCGTCGCCTTGGGCGGGTTGTGATCGCGCCCGCCGTCGCGGTCACGTCGGGCCGTCGCTGGCAGCGCCGGGGTCCCTGGCGCACCACCCTGCTTAATCAAGTAGTGGTGCTCGGCTATCGCCTCGGGGTGCCGCCGGCCCGGCTGGCCGCGTGGTATCGCGGGGAATAAGTCCGCGACTTTCCGTTCTTACCCCCAGCATGAACCCGTTTGACCGCCAGCTCGCCGCCCACCACCTGACCTTGCACCGTCGCGGTGTGCAGACGCTGCAGATCAACGTCGGCCGCAAATGCAACCAAGCCTGCCGCCATTGCCACGTCGATGCGGCGCCCTGGCGCACTGAAATGATGGACGCGGAGGTGGCGGCGCGCGTGTGCGACTGGATCCGCACGCACCGCCCCGAGGTCGTGGATCTCACCGGTGGCGCGCCGGAGTTGAGCGAGCACTTTCACACTTTCGTCGAGGTCGCGCGGGAGAGCGGCTGCCATGTCATTGACCGCAACAACCTGACGATCATCGAAACGCCCGCGTTTGCGTGGTTGCCTGATTTTCTCGCGCAGCACGAGGTCGAGGTCGTCGCCTCGCTGCCCTGCTACAGCGCGGAAAATGTCGATGCGCAGCGCGGCGACGGCGTGTTCGAGAAGAGCATCCGGGCGCTGCGGAAACTCAACGCCGTCGGCTACGGCACGCGGCTTCCGCTCAGTCTCGTCTATAATCCGCTCGGGGCGAGGCTTCCGCCCGCGCAACCGGAGCTGGAGGCCGATTACCGGACAGAGCTGCGCGCGCAATTTGGCATCGAGTTTACGCGGCTCTTCGCGCTCGCCAACCAACCCATCGCCCGCTTCGCGCAGGACCTCCGCGAGCACGGCCAGTGGGACGCCTACCTCGAACTGCTCGCCAACAGCTTCAATCCCGCGACCATCGATGGTCTCATGTGCCGCTCGACGCTGAGCGTCGGCTGGCGCGGCGAGGTCTACGATTGCGATTTCAACCAGATGCTCGGGATGCAGCTCCGCAACGGAAAACCGCTTTCCCTCTGGGATGTGACGCCGGACCATCTCGCGGGGCGCGCCGTCCAGACGGGCGTTCACTGCCTCGCCTGCACCGCCGGTGCCGGCAGCAGTTGCACCGGTGCGCTCAATTGAATTTGGTTTCCTCATCCGATTTTTACCCTCACCGCCCTTCCCGCCATGGTCACCCGCCTCCTCGCCCTCGCGTTGCTCCTCGTTGCCGTCCGCCTGCCGGCGGGCGAATTGCCCGGCCGCAAAGTCGGTGACACGGCCGCCGACTTCACGCTCAAGAACGCCGCCGGTCAGGACGTCGCGCTCAAAGCCCTGCTCAAGCAAGGCAAGGTCGCACTCGTATTTTATCGCTCCGCCGACTGGTGCCCGTTCTGCCGCCGGCAGCTCCAAGATTTGCAGAAGAATCTCAAGGAGATCGAGGCGGCTGGCGTGCAGCTAATCGGCGTGAGCTACGACGCGCCGGCGACCAGCGCGGCGGCCGCCGCGAAACTCGGCCTCACCTTCCCGATGCTTTCCGATCCCGGCAGCAAGACGATCGAGGCATATGGAATTCTAAACCACGATGCCACCGGTCGCGCCGCCGGCGTGCCGCACCCGGTCGTCTTCATCCTCGATCAAAAAGGCACGGTTCGCGCGAAGCTCGCGCGCGACGGTTACCGCGAACGCCCGGAGAGCGCCGAAATCATCGCCGCGGTGAAGAGCGTCATGTGACGGGGTAAAACTCTCTCCGCACGCCTTGGACCCTTCGATTCCCTCTCCCGGTTGGCGGGCCGCCCTCGCGGTCGGCTGTCTCGTCACACTGCTCGCGTGGGAAACGGGCCGGCCGTATTTTTCGTTTTTCCGCGGAGCCGCTGATCGTGCCCGCCATGGCGGGCGGAACCTCGCCCTCGGGGCGCTGAACGCCGGCCTTGTCTCGGTGTTGTTTGCCGGCCTCTGGCTTGCCACCACGCACTGGGCCGGGGCGCACCGCATCGGACTCCTGCCCTGGCTGGACCTGCCGGCCCCCGGCCGCGCCGCGCTGGCCGTGCTGCTGCTCGATACGTGGACGTATTTCTGGCACCGGCTAAATCACGTGGTGCCCTTTTTCTGGCGTTTTCATCGCTGGCACCACGCGGACCGTGAGATGGATGTGACGACGGCGAGCCGTTTCCACACCGGAGAGATTGTGCTCTCGTCGCTCCTCCGTGTCCCGGTGCTGCTGCTCATCGGCTGCAGTGTCGAGGAACTCGCGCTCTACGAAGTGCTGCTGTTTGCCGTTGTGCAGTTTCACCACGCCAACATCGGGTTGCCCGAATCCCTCGACCGTGCGTTGCGCCTCGTGATTGTGACGCCCGCGATGCACAAGGTGCACCATTCCGTCGTGCGGGCCGAGTGCGATTCCAATTTCAGCTCGCTGTTCTCGTGGTGGGACCGGGTGTTTCGCACCCGGCGGGTCGTGCGCGACCCACGGCGAATCGTGTTTGGCGTGGGGGAGTGAGGGCGCCGGGTCCGGACAATGGTTGAAGACTTGCGGCTTGATCGCGAGCCGGGCGGAGCTTTGCCTGAGCACCTCGTGAGGTTGGCGAGCAACCCGTTCCAGGCGCCTGTTGCGCCCAGCGTTCCGGCCCATTCCCGGCGGGCGCATCTCGTCGCTCCGCGCGTACTGCTGTCACCCGTCGAGGAGGGCCTCTTTTCGGTGTGGGCGGCTAAGGGGGCTGCCTTGGTTTTGCCTCCGCCCCTCCCCCTAACCCGGAAAATTCACACCTGAATGAAGCCAAGGCATGAGGCACAGAGGACACGGAGCAAGACAGCATGATTGGCTCTGTGAACTCTGGGTCTGACCTCTGTGCGCTCTGTGACAAAAGGAATTTCACGGAAAGTGTGATTTATTCGGGCTAACCCCCACCCGACCCAACCCCACTGAAAATCCAGTTTCCTTACAGTAGTCGGGAATAAATTTGTCCTCCGGGCATCCCATCGGATGCTGAAATCATGAGCGCCACTCGCAAAATTATTGTAGCGATTGCGGCGCTCGCGCTGGTGGCCGCCTTGTTTTTCTTCGACGTTCGGAGCCTCCTGCACGAGGCGCTCGCTGGCGTCGCGGCGCTGGGCCCGTGGGGCCCCGTGCTGTTCGTGGTCCTCTACATCGTCGCGGCGGTCCTCTTCGTGCCCGGCTCCGCGCTCACCCTTGGCGCCGGCGCGCTCTTTGGCGTGGGCTGGGGCGCGGTTTACGTGTCGGCCGGCTCGGTGCTCGGCGCCACGGCGGCGTTTCTCGTCGGCCGCTATTTCGCCCGCGACTGGGTGGCGAAAAAAATCGAAGGCAACGCCTCGTTCGCCGCCATCGACCGGGCGGTCGCCACCGAAGGCTGGAAAATTGTCGGACTCACGCGGCTCTCGCCCGTGTTTCCATTTACGCTGCTGAACTACGCCTTCGGCCTCACCCGGGTTTCGCTCCGCGATTACGTGCTCGCCTCCTGGATCGGCATGATGCCCGGCACCGTGATGTATGTCTACCTCGGCTCGCTCGCCCGGGTGGCGGGCGAGCGCCAACGCACGCCCGCCGAGTGGGCGCTCTACGGCGCCGGGCTCCTGGCGACGATCGCGGTAACGGTCTTCGTCACCCGGCTCGCGAAGGTTTCGCTGCGCGAAAACCTGGGACCCAGACTCGATCCGCCGGTGCCATCCGCTCCGCCGCCCCGGTATCTCGGGCGATGATCTCGCCGTTTTCCGGCCGCTAATTTCTCCCCTGATGATACCGCCCGATCCGAATCTGCCGGAGGATGCAAAGAAAGTTTTTGCGGAGCAAAAACTTCTGCCGTGGGACGAGCACAACCGCCGGCTCCACGCGCACGTCCACCCGGCCGACTGGAGGAATCCCTCCCCCGCGTCACGCTATAATCTGGTGGTAATCGGTGGTGGCACGGCCGGCCTGGTCACGGCGGCGGGGGCGGCCGGGCTCGGCGCGAAGGTCGCGTTGATCGAACGTCATCTTCTTGGCGGCGACTGCCTCAACGTCGGCTGCGTGCCCTCGAAGGCGTTGATCCGCGCGGCCCGCGCCGCGGCCGAAGCGCGGGACGGCGGGCGTTTCGGCGTGAAGATTGCGGGCGCTGTGTCGGTCGATTTTCCCGCCGTGATGGAACGGATGCGCCGGCTCCGCGCCGACCTCAGTCCGCACGATTCGGCCGCTCGTTTCCGGGGGATCGGGGTCGATGTCTTCATTGGCGAAGCGCGCTTCACCGGGCGCGACACCGTCGAAGTCCGAGGGCAGACGCTGCGTTTTGCGAAGGCCGCGATCGCCACCGGCGCCCGCGCCGCGGCGCCGCCCGTTCCGGGTCTCGACGACGTGCCCTATCTCACGAACGAATCCATCTTCTCCCTCACCGAGCTGCCACGCCGCCTCACGATCGTCGGGGCCGGCCCCATCGGTTGCGAGATGGCGCAGAGTTTCGCGCGCTTCGGTTCGGAGGTGACCCTCATCGAGTCGGCCGCCGGTATCCTGCCGCGCGAGGACCGCGAGGCGGCCGCGATTCTCCGCGCCGCGCTTTTGCGCGACGGCGTGAAAATTCTCCACGACGGCAAAGCGTTGAAGGTCATGCGCGACCTAAAAACCATTCGCTGGAATCTCTCGGCGGACGGACGGGAGCGCACCGGCCTCGCCGACCAGCTTCTGGTCGCGGTTGGACGCGCCCCCAACATCGAGGGGCTCGGCCTCGCGGCCGCGGGTGTTGCGTTCGACCGGAAGGGAGTCGCGGTAAACGATTTTCTGCAGTCCACCAATCCGCACATCTACGCCTGCGGTGACGTGTGCTCGCGTTTTCAGTTCACGCACGCCGCCGACTTCATGGCGCGAATCGTGATTCAGAACGCGCTCTTCAAGGGCCGCCGTCGGGTCAGCGCGCTCACCATCCCGTGGGCCACCTACACTTCGCCCGAGGTGGCCCACGTTGGACTCACCGCCGGCGACGCCAGGACCCAGGGCGTCGAAATCGACACCTATACCCAGCCGCTGGCGAAAGTGGATCGTGCGATCCTCGATGGCGAAGACGAGGGCTTCGTGCGCATCCATGTGCGTCGGGGCACCGACCGCATCGTCGGCGCGACGATTGTCGCCGCGCATGCGGGTGATCTAATCGGGGAGATTTCCCTCGCGATGACGAACCGCATCGGCCTCGGAGGCATCGGTGCCGCGATTCATCCGTATCCGACGCAGGCCGAGGCGATCCGCAAGATCGGTGACCTCCACAGCCGCACGCGGCTCACGCCGCTCGTGAAGCGGCTGTTCGCGCGCTGGCTCGCGTGGCAACGAGGCTGACTCGCCAACATGAATTCCCACCGCACCGTGGTTCTTTCGGTCCTTTTGCTGGCGGTGCTGCTGGCCGGCGGTTGTGTGCCGGTGCCGGTCTGGCAGCAACGGCTCGTGGCCAAACCGGGCATGATTTTTTCCGGTTCCGTCGTGCTGGCGCCCCAGCCGGCGCTCCTCGGCCAGATCGAACCGGGTCGCGCCGCCGCCGGGGGCGCGCAAGCGGTCGGTTGCTCCTCGTGCCGATGAAGCCGCCACGCCGATCCGGCCTCGCTCTGCTCGCCTGCGCGTTCGTGAGCGCCGGCCCGCTCGTCGCGGTGCTGTGCGCCGACGTGGGGACCTGGACGGAATTTTCCGGCGAGGTGATTCGCGCCGCGGACATCACGCTCGCGCGGGGCACGGCCGCCGCCCGACTGGTGCGCGGTAACACGGAGGTGAGTTTCTCGGCGGCGCAGGGGGCGATCGCGTTCGACTACCAACCGGCACCGTTCGATTTCCGCGGCCAGGCCCTGACTTGCCGTGAGGCGAGCACCGCGCTCCGCACCGGCGGCCAGCATCGCTTCGCCGGCGGGCCGGCCACGGCGCTTTTCGCCCTCGGCGGCTACCGGGGATTCACGAGCTACCGCAGCGCGTGGCTCAACGAGTATTACCGTCAGCAATACAGTTCGCTCTCGGGCACACCGGGGCTCGACGCTTTCCGTCCGGCTGCGCCGGCCGGCCGCGACGCCTCGTTCGGCGGTCGTTGGGAATACATCAAGGGCAACGCCTTCGCCCAGCTCACCGCCGGCTATGCGCAGGATCGCGTCGCGCCCGGTTACGAAATCGACTTCGCCGGTCTCCGGCGCAGCCCGGACACGCTCGCGACGACCTCGGCGGCGCTGGCCTTTGAGAACGTGCTCTCGCCGCGCGTGCGTTCCCGGGCGGAAGTGCGGGTCGCCGACACCTCCGGTCGCGAACTGCGCGTGGGTGGCGAGGCCGAAGCGCGCGCCGCGTTGGGCGAGGCCTGGATCGCACGCGCCCAGATCGGTGGCGCGCGCGAGCAGCCCGCGTTTTCCGCCCGGTTTGCCGGCCTCGCCATCGAGCGCGAACTGGGCCGCAGCGTTTCCGTCTACGCCGAGGGCCGACTTTACCGTGACACCGGCGAAATCGAAAACGCGCTCCTTTTCACGAGCGCCGCGCCGGCCCTGCGTTCGCAATCGGTGGGGGTGGGATTGCGGCACGATGGAGACCGCTGGTCGTGGCGCATCGTCGTCGCCCGGCTGCACACCGATTTCGCGCCGACCAACCTCAACACCGATTTTTTCCGCCAGCTCTACCGTGACCGTGACTGGCTCACCCTTCAGGCGGCGCTCTCCGCCCGGTTTTAGATATTTTTCGTCCCATGAAAACGCTGCTTTCCACCGTCCTGCTCGCCGCCCTGTGCATGGTTGTCGCGCCGTCCGCCCGGGCGCAGGCCCGTTACGCGGTCGGCGACACGGTCGCGAACTTCACTCTCACCGATCGCGCGACCGGCCGGCCCGTGAGCCTCACCGATTTTGCCGGCAAGGTCGTGCTGCTCGAATGGTTCGCCTGGTGGTGTCCGTTCTGTCAGGCCGCCGCCGCTCAGATTGAGCCGGGCATCGTGCGTTATTACGCCGCGCGCAACGGCAACGCCGCCGGCATCCCCGTGCTGCACGTTTCGCTCAACCTCCAATCGGGCCAGGAATCGGAAACGCAGCAATTCGTGAACGCCTATAAACTCGGCCTCGTGTTGAACGACTTCAACCGTGCCGTGGCCAATCGCTTTCAAGCCGGCGGCCAACCCATCTTCGCCGTGATCAACGGCGTGGCCGGATCGCCCAGCCACCGGCAGTGGCAGCTCGTTTTCAGCCAGCTCGGCTACGGCTCCACGCAGGCGCCGGTCACCGCCCTGCAGCAGGCGATCGATACCGTGCGTGCCGCACCGCCAGTCGCCGTCCCGCTCGCGATCGCGACCCAGCCCGTCGCGACCACCGTGGCCGTCGGCGCGTCCGCCGGCTTCTCGGTGAACGCGACCGGTCCGGGCCCGCTCTCGTATCAATGGTTCAAGGACGGCACCGCCCTCGCCGGCGCCACCGCCGCAAGCCACACTCTCGCCACCGTCAGCACGGCGGACGCCGGCGACTACACCGTGCGCGTCTCGAATCCGCAGGGCGGCATCTCGAGTGCCGCCGGGCGTCTTACGGTGAACGCCGCCCCGACCGGTCTCGACAGCCGGCTGAGCAACCTGTCGGTCCTTACGACTCTGGCAGCCAATCAGGTTCTCACCGTCGGTTTCACGATGCAGGGCGGCAACAAGTCCGTCCTCCTGCGCGCCGCCGGCCCGAGCCTGGGCGCCCTCGGCGTGTCCGGCGTCATGGCCGACCCGCAGCTGGCGCTCTTCAACGGCAGCACACAGGTCGCGACAAACAACAACTGGTCCGGTGACCCTGAGGTCGCGCTCGCGGCCGGCGCCGTCGGCGCGTTTCCCTTCGCCGCGACGACCAGTCTGGACGCGGCGTTGGTAAGTGCCGTGGACGGCGGGCGCACGATGCATGTCTTCGGTCCCACCGCCGGCACGGTCATCGTTGAGGCCTATGACGCCGGTGCGGGCCACGCATTTCGCCTGGTCAACCTCTCCGCGCTCAACCAGGTCGGCGGCAGCGGCGGCAATCTGCTCGTGGCCGGATTCACCATCGCCGGCTCCGGCACCAAGACCGTCCTCATCCGGGCCGTTGGTCCCGGTCTGAGCGCACGCGGAGTTTCCGGCGCGCTTCCCGACCCCAAACTGGAGCTTTTTGATTCGGGCCAGACCAAAATCGCGGAGAATGACAACTGGTCCTCCGCGCTCGCGCCCGCCTTTTCCACCGTCGGAGCGTTTGGTCTGGTCATCGGCAGCCGCGACGGCGGGTTGCTTGTCACGCTTCCGCCTGGCGGCTACTCTGTTCAGGTCGGCCCCGTGGGGGACGGGTCCGGGGTCGCGTTAATCGAGGTCTACGAGGTGCCCTGAGCATGGGGCGCCCGCGCCAAACCGGGCCGTGAACCATCGGCCGAACTCCGATTCCCTTCCAGACGCATCTCCCGCCTGCCATTTGGAACGATCGGGCGGCTTTCCAGCCGCCCAAGCCCGGCGGCTGGAAAGCCGCCGCTCCCTCAGACCCGCGCCATCTGCGACAACCGGCAGACGAGTCCGTGCCCTTCCCGGGCCTCCGGAATAATCTGGCTGGCCGAGCCTCATATCCAGCAGCGTCAAATCTAACCCATGAAAAAGACCCTCCTCATGTTGATCGGTTTTGCGGCGGTTTTTGCCCTCGGCACGGCGTGCTTCACGCCCTCGTCCAAGCCCGATTCCGGTCCGCCCGCCGCCGCGCCGGCCAAGAAGTAGGCCGCCGTGATGGCGCGGCTGCAGCAAGAAGACGCCGCGACCCGCACGGCGCTCGCGGCGGCATGGGCACGCCTGCCTGAATCTCTGCGGACGCCGACGCAGTATCTCGGCCGGCACTACGCGGGCTGCGGCGCCACCATCGGCGCGATGCCCAAGTGCGATTTTGCCTGCGTCGGCTGCTATCTCGGCGAAGACGCCAACCGCGCGAAGCCGCGATCACTCGAGCAGATCAAGGCCCAGTTGCGCCACCTCCGGGAGTGGCTCGGCCCGGCGGGCAACGTCCAACTCACCGACGGGGAGGTCTCCCTCCGCCGCGAGTCCGACGTGATCGAACTGATCCGTTATGCGCGCGAAATCGGGCTCGTGCCGATGCTCATGACCCATGGCGAAACGTTTCGCCGCCGATCCGGTCTGCTCGAGCGCCTGATGGTTGAGGGGGGCCTGACGGAAATCAGCCTCCACATCGACACGACGCAACGCGGCCGGCGTGACCGCTTCGCCCTCGCCCGAACCGAGGCCGAGCTCGATCCTCTCCGCGTGGAGTTCGCCGATTTGATCCGCCGCGCCCGGAAAACCACCGGCCGACGCCTTGAAGCCGCCTCGACCGTCACCGTCACGCAGGAGAATCTCGCCGGTGTCCCCGGCATCGTCCGCTGCCTTCTCTCTCAGGCGGATGCCTTCAAGATGGTCAGTTTTCAACCGCTGGCCGAGGTGGGCCGCACGGACCCCGATCTGCGCGGCGTGCCGCCCGACGCGTTGTGGGAGAGGATCGCCGAGGGCGCGGGCGACCGGGCGATCCGCCGCGGCGAGGGCTCGCTCGGCCATCCCGCTTGCTCGCGTTTCGTGCAGGGCTTCGCGGTGAGGCATCCGCAGCCCGGACGCCCGCGGCTGTTTCCGCTCTACCGCCGGGACCAACCCGGCGAAATTCACGCGTTGACCGAATTGTTCGATCGCGCGGGAGGAATGTCGTTTCGTCTCGATGATCGCTGGCAGGCCCTGCGCCGGGCGGGTTGGATGCTGACGAATCATGGGGCCTTCGCGCTCGCCCGCCTTCTGCCGCAGGCCTGGAAACTCTGGCGTCGCGCGGGGACCTTGCGGGGAAATTATTTCTGCATCGTGAGCCATCACTTCATGAGTGCCGCGGAGACCGCCACGCCCGAGGGCCGGGAGCGGCTCGACGTGTGTGCGTTCAAAGTGTCGATCAACGGCAAACTCGAGTCCATGTGCGCGGTGAACGCGCTCGGCCTGCGGGAGGAATTCTACCGCGACGAACAACCCGTGGCCACCGCCGGAGCATGAGCGCCTTCGGCTTTTTTGCGGCGGCCGGCGCGGTGACGGCGATGGCGTGGCTGCGGCGACATCATCGCGCGATGGGTCTGACGGAAAATGAATTTTGGGCCGCGCTCTGGCTGATCGTCGGAGGTGCGATCGTCGGGGCGAAGGCCCTTTTCGTCGTGCTCGGCTGGCGACACTACGCCAACGGCGAACTGCGCTTTTGGGCCGACTTCGGCACCGGCTTTGTCTTTTTCGGCGGGCTGGTCGGCGCGGGACTCGCGGGTGGCGCGTTCGCGTGGTGGCGTCGGTTGAGTTTTTGGCGTGGCGCGGACTATTTCGGGGTGGCGCTTCCGCTTGGCCACGCCATCGGCCGCGTGGGTTGTTACACCGAAGGCTGCTGCGCCGGGCGCGCGCCGCATCCCGTGCAGCTCTACGAATCCACCGGCCTGCTCATGATTGGGTTGGTGGTCTATCGCGTGTTGCAGGCGGTCAACGGGGACCGATTGTCCCGCGGCACCGCCTTCTGCACCTACGGGCTGCTCTATGGCGCGCTGCGACTCGGCCTGGATCCGTTGCGCCTCGACGGCCGGCCGGAACGATTCCTCGGCCTGTCGCACCAGCAGGGCATCGCAATCGGCCTGCTGCTCGCGGGTGCCGTCGGTTGCTGGTGGCTGCGCCGCCGGCCCGCTCCGGCCGACGCGGCCGTCACGGCCGCGTCGGCTCATTCAGCGCCCAATCGTAGTCGGTGAAGCGCACTTCGACTTTCGCGGGATCGGCGAGCGCCTGGCGCTGGGAGTCCGGGAGAAACGGCTGCACGTAGGCGGCGAGCGACCCGGCGGTCGCGGTGAAATCGGCTCCATACCATTTGAAGATCGGCGAGAGGTGGAGCGTGTTCGCGGCCGGATCAAACCGGTTTTTTTCCGCCGAAGCGAGGAAGCGGCGGGTTTGGTCGTCGAGTTGTTCGTGCAGACGCGTCCCGACATAGGGCTCGCTGCGCAAGGGCGGACAGCCCACCGCCGCGCACACCAATGCGAAGTGAATGCGCGGCTCCCGGTAGTCCACGCGGATGACCTTGTTCTCCAGATGATCGAGCGACATGATCTGGCCACCGTGCCGGACAATCAGTCCGCGCCATGCGGCGCCAGGCAGCGTCCCGATGCTCCGGATGCTCTTCAGCGGATGGTGATCGATGATCAGCCGCAGGGTCTGCGCATTGTAGAGGTTGATCAGCAGGGCGAGCCGGTCCGCCTCGCTCCAGCGGGCAAACTCCACCGCCGGCACCGCCGCGATTTCCTTCAGGTAGGCATCCAGTTCCGTGGGCGCAGCCTTGAGTTTGGCATAGTCGACGCGCGCATCCTTCACCGACGCAGCGAGCACGCGGGCGAACCGATCGTGGTTCTGATCGAATGTCCCGGCGGCCTGCGTCTGCACTGCCATCACGACAACCGCCGTCAGTCGAAGAAGAAATCGCGGGGAGATCACGTCATGAGATGCTTGTCCCCGGGGGTTTATTCCCGGGATCAGGCAGCGGGATTTCGGAACGACATCTCCGCCTGTTTCTTCCGGAACGCCACCGCGAGAAAAGGCGCGTTCGACGCGCTGACCCCGATATCGCGCGCTGGCACTGGAGCGTCCGCACCAGGACACGGAGGCGGCACAGGGGCGGACACTACGCCTCAAATACGCGAGGCCTCGCCCGCCTTGGCCGCGCCGCACGGTTGAGGAGATTTTTCTGAGGGCATCGGTCGCCGGCCTTACGTCGGCACTCCGAGTGCCCACCCGGCCTTCGGCCCTTCAGGGCCCCCGCCCCACCGCTCTCAAATCTCTGCGCCGCGCAGCAGCTTGGTTCAACCGGGAGACAAGCCCAACGGAACCTGACGACATCTTACGATGAAACTTTTGTTCTCGGATTCCGTCATTCCGTCACCGCATCGAATCGCTCGACTGCGTCTGCTAACAAAATGAAACTCACCCGTCGTATCCTCCTCACTTCGATTCTCGCCGCGGTGGCTTTGCCCATCGCCGCTCAAGCCGCCAAGGCCAACCGGAAGAATGCCGCCCCACCCTCCTTTGAAACCGTTGACAAAGACAATGATAAGAGCATCAGCGAAGCCGAGCTTGTCGCCGCGATGAAAGACAAGCCGGGCGGCGAGGAGGCGGCCAAGACCCAATTTGCCACCTTCGACAAGGACAAGGATGGCAAGATGACCAAGGAAGAGTATGCCGCGAGCGCGGGCGAAAAAAAGAAGCGGAAGAAGAAGGAGAAGAAGAACTGACTGACCCACCGCGCTTCGCGGAATATTTTGACAAAAGCGGAGCCGCCCGGCTCCGCTTTTTTGTGCCCGTCCGCCTCGGAACGATCGTCAGACAAACAGTTCGTCGCTCTTAAAGAAGCGCGCCAGCTCGGCCTGGCCGTTTTCCACGCTGTCGGAGGCGTGCACGACATTCGTCATCATATCGGAGCCAAAGTCGCCGCGGATCGTACCCTTGGCGGCCTTGCGCGAATCGGTCGGCCCGAGCAGATCGCGGACGCGCTGCACGACATTGTCACCCTCCAGGCCAATCATGATGACCGAGCGGGAGCTCATGAAGGCCTCGATCTCCGGATAAAACGGCTTGTCGGCGACGTGCGCGTAGTGGACGCGGAGCAAGGCCGGGGTGAGTCGCGACATCTTGCAGGCGATGACGGTAAAACCCGCCGCTTCGAACCGGCTCAGGACGGTGCCCACGATGCCCTTTTTCATGGCATCAGGCTTAAAGATAATGAACGTTTTCTCCATATGAACGGGCCAAAGTAGCCCTCCTCGCGCGTTTGGAAAGCCTAGAGTTGGCTCGCGTTCGTCACGATTCCGCGTCTGGCATCCCGCCGTGCGAGAAAAGGAAAACTGGAGGCGCGGGTCGGAATTGAACCGACGCATAGAGGTTTTGCAGACCTCGGCCTTACCACTTGGCTACCGCGCCCTGACCAGTTGAGAGCGCGGTAAGTACGCGCACGCCAAACCGCACCGCAAGCAGAAAGGCGGGTGCCCCGACCGCCGAGCGTCTCACAAGGGACAGGTCAATGAATCCCCAAATTCGGGTATACCCGGCGCTGGTCAAGCAATCGCCGGGGAGCAGCCTCGTGCCTCATGAGACAGGCGCGCATCAAGATTTCGGCGGCGGAGAGCGAGGCGGCGTACCACTGCGTCACTCGTACGGTGAACGGCGAGTGGCTGTTCGACGACGTGGCCAAGGAGATCCTGCGCCGACAGTGCTGGCAGGTGGCGGACTATTGCGGTGTGCAGATCGTGACCTACACGATCAGGTCGAATCACTTCCACGTGCTGCTCAACGTGCCGCAGCAGGTCCCCGTTTCCGATGCCGAGCTCCTGCGTCGCTACCAGGTCTTGTATCCCACACCCACCAAGTACCAATCCGCGCGTCTCGCCGTCGTCGAGGCCGAGCTGGCCACCAACGGTCCCGAGGCACTCGCCTGGCGGCAGCGGCAACTGGCGCTGATGGGAGACGTCTCGCAGTTCATGAAACTGGTGAAGCAACGGTTCTCGATCTGGTTCAACAAGTCGCACCGGCGTTTCGGCACGCTCTGGGCTGAGCGCTTCAAGAGCGAACTGCTGGAAACCGAGGATCGGTTGAAGCAGACCATGGCCGCCTACATTGATCTCAATTGCGTGCGCGCCGGACTCGTCACCGATCCCAAGGATTATCGCTTCTGTGGATACGCGGAGGCGGTGGCGGGTGGCGCGGCGGCCCAAGCGGGCATCCGCTCCGTGACGGGCGGCCCCGCGTGGGACAAGGCGCAGGCGCATTACCGCGAGGTGCTTTTTGGCACCGGGGCTGGGGCCCGCGAGGGGGCGGCGACCATCTCCGCGGCCGATTTGCAGCGCGTGATCGACGAAGGCGGCCGGCTGCCGCTGGCGACCGTCCTGCGCTGTCGGCTCCGATATTTCACGGATGGCGGCGTGTTGGGGAGCCGGGCCTTCGTCGAGGTGCAACTGGCCAAATACCGCCAAAGGACCGGCTGCCGTGAGCGCACCGCGCCGCGCGCGTTGCCGGCGTGGACCGATTGGGGCGATTCGGCGACCCTGCGCGGGCTGCGGCAGCGCGCGATCGGGTAACGCTCGCCGAATCCCAGAAAAGCGAAAGGCGGAGTTGGGGTTTGGTCGCCGCGCCTCGCGTCGCTCAAAGCTTCCTACCGCAGTGGTGCCGACGAGTGGACGGTCCTGTCTGCGCGAGGCCGTCGGTGGCGCAGCCTGTGCCGCGCCGCACTTGGTCACCGCCCCGCCCCGCCGGCCAACGGGCGGCCGCCCAGACCCGCCGCCCGGCCCCGATACGCGATGAGGAAAAACGCCAGCACCAGCGCCACCGCCACCGACAAACCACTCCAAAAGACCGGCCACGCCGTCCGGCCATTGCGCGTACACGCGGCGAACCATCCACCGACGCCCAGGTAGCCGATCAAGCTGCCCACGCCGCCATTCATCAGGGACATCAGCGCCTGCGCGCGCGCGCGCCACGCGGGATCAACCCGCTGGTTGAGGTATATTTGCGCGGTGATGAGCACGAGCGTGAACGAACACCCGTGCAGCACCACGCCCGCCAGCAGGCCCGCCCTCGTGTCGAGCGCGCTCAGCGCAAAGCGTACCACGCCAAATCCCAGGCCACACGCGAAGATCCACTTCAAGCGCCAGCGCACCAGCAACACCCCCAGTGCGAACATCGCGACAATCTCCGTGATCTGGCCCAGGCTCATCCAGGCGCTCACATGCACGAGCCCGAGGTCGCGCAGGTGCGGCGGCGCGTAGGGATAGAAGCCCGCCAGCGGGATCGTGAACAACGCGGTGGTCAAAAACACGACGCGATGATCCCGCTCCCGCAGGAGCGTGAGCGCGTCGAGACCGAAGCGCTGCGCCCACGTGAGATTTTCCACGGACGGGGGCGTCGCCAACGCCGGCAGAAAAAACGTGCAAGCGCTCACCAGCAGCCACACCGCGGACGCGCCGTAGCCGGCGAGCGTCGAATGGTCGGCCCCCAGCGCGCTGACGAGCAGGCACCCGCTCCCCCAGCCGATCGTGGCCATCGCGCGAATCGGTCCAAACTCCTTTTTCGCGTCCTCCAGCCGGGCAAAAACAATCGTCGACGCGATGCTCCAAGTCGGAGACGAGCAGAGTGCCTGCAATTGGATAAGCGCGAGGACCAGCCAGGGACTCGCCCCCACCCGGATGGCCGTGCTGGCCACCGCCAGCGCCACCGCCGTGGCGACAGACAGCCAGCGCAACACCTTCACAGGCGAGGCATGGCGATCGGCCATCGCCCCAAACACCAGCGGGGAGATGAAGGCCGCCACCGCGGAGGCGGCGAAGGCATAGGACTTGATCTGGGTCAGCCCATGCGCATCCAACACCGCACTCAACGGCACAAACCACATGCCCAGCGCGGCGCCTTGGATGAAAAACAATACGATAAGTTCGGCGTATTCCGCGCGGCGGATCGTCGTCAGCACCCGCGCAGCACACACGAGCGTAGCAGAACTTCAAGCCTGGCCGCCCTGGTCTTCTCGGCGGTTTTGCCCGATCTCTGCGGTGTTAACGGATTGTGAAAGCTGAGCTGAGGTTGCACCCGTGCCCCCCGGGTGTCGGTCGTCACGATATTCTCGGAAGATTGTTTCAGGATAAATCCGGCGGCCTGGCTGTGGCTTGGGTCCAAACCGCCAATCATTTTGGCAAAAAGATGGCGGATAAAAGAGGCAGGCATCGCGCTTGGATATTTTGCTCCATATTTTTTTGCCTCCAGGCTGGTCGGCGGAGAGTGCGGATGCTCGATCTCGTCGTGTGGCAGACGAGAAACCACGCATGGACAGAGATTGGAGAACGCAGTCGTTTCTCGGGGTCGCTGCAGTTTATGGGCCGAAAAAACCGGAGGGCAGAAAAAGATCGGAGTCGGGGAGCCTTGATTCTACGCGGGCGCGCGCCGTGCGGACGTGGTTCAGGCGTTTTCCTTTTTCTGCCCTTCCTGTTTCTGCCGTCATCCGTGAACGTCGCGAGCCCAGCGTAGCCCGACGCAGCACACCCACGAGGCGGAGCGACTCAGTACTCAATCTCGCAATCCTAACCGCCCTCGACGCGTTCGATCCAGAGGGAGGCATCAGACGCCGGCATCGTGAAACCGCCCGGACGACGGGAACGCGATCGGCCCGGTCGTCGGGTGACCGCCGGAGGTGACACGTTGGCCTCCAGGCAGGCCTTGGCTTCGAGCCAGTTCTCAATGTCGCGATTTGGAATCCGGCCGCTTTGGGCGTAGAGATGGGCGGCGTATGCGCGGATATCGCCGACGTTCAGCACCGGCACGGCGGCGGGAGGCGGCGGATTCGTCTTCATGCGCATCCAAAATTGGCGGGGTGTTGAATCTGCCGAATCATCGCACGCGCCCGGGAAATTGCTCCGCAAATCTTGGCCGGCCTTCCGCACCATTTGGCCATGCTCCGCGGCAAGAATGCGAGCCGGACCGCGGGCAACCAATGCCCATGAAATGCCAATAAAAGCGGCGCAAATCCCGCCGACCGGCACGACACTGAAGCAACGAAGCCGCCGCGGGACGGACTCGCGATCAAAGGAAATTCATGAACCAGAGCACTTCCTCGACCCCGGCAAGAACTTCGCACGCCGGAGCCGGCACCCTCGAGCTCCATACCGTCCGGATCGGGTACTTTCAACCTGACGCCCACGGGGTTTTTGTCGCGGGTTCGTTCAACGATTGGGATCGTGGGGCAACGCCGCTGCAGCGCGATTCGCTCGGCGGCTGGTCGATTGAGCTTTCGCTGCCGTCCGGCGAACATCGGTACCGTCTCGTCGTGGACGGTGACTGGCACGATGACCCGTCGTCCGCACGGATGGAGGCCAATCCCTTTGGCGGCTTCGACGCCGTCATGATCGTATAGCGAGATCAAAAAAATAAATCACAAGGAGGCCATCATGAGAACGATTCTGATCGTTTTCCTCGCGGCGTTGGTGGCGGGCGCCGGTTGCACGAAGAGCCCAAAATCGATGAGGAATTTCCGGCTGCCCGACGGTGATGCCGGGCGCGGAAACGCAGCCTTCGTCGCTTTGAAATGCCATACCTGCCACTCGGTGGCGGGGGTGGAGTTGCCCGCGCCCACCGCCGATCCCGCGAAGATCCTTGCGCTCGGCGGCCCGGTCGCACGACTCCGCACCTACGGCGACCTGCTCACCGCCATCGTTCATCCCGCCTCCGAGCTTTCGGACAAGCTCACCTCCAGCGATCGTTGGAAAATGGGGACCTCGCCGATGAAACCCGTCAACGACGTGATGACCGTCTCCCAGTTGATCGACCTCGTCACGTTCCTGCAACCGCGGTATCGGCAGCTCGAACCCGTGTACGAGTTCGAATACTCGCACACGCCATAGCCGGCGGACTACGTGTCGTAGAGCGAGGAAATCTCCGCGTCGGCCCGCCGCATCCGGAGGGCCAGCACCCGCGCGAGCTGGGCGAAAAGCTGGACGCCCGCCACGGGAACGTCGCGCGCGATGGCGTCGAATTGCGCCCGCGAAATCACCAGCAGATCGACCGGAGTGAGCGCGATGGCATCGGCGGACCGCCCGCCGGCATCGAGAAACGCGATCTCGCCAAAGAAGTTGCCCCGGCCGAACGCCGCGAGGTTGTGATGGCTGCCATCCGCGAGCGGCAGGACGATGCGCACAATTCCGCGCCGGATGAGATAGAGTTCGTCGCCGCGCCCGCCGGCGCGAAAGACCTCCTCGCCGGCTGCGACGGAGCGTTCCCGCGCGCAGGCCCGGAGGACGGTCAGCACCGGACCGCCGGCCAGCTGCCGGAAGACCTCAAACTCCTCCAGCGCCAGCGGGGCCTCGACCTGGTTCCGCGCGGGCTGCTCCTCCTCCAGAATCCGGTCCTCGACCCACTGCAGCGCATCATCGAGCGACGCAAAATTTCGCACGTTTTTCTTCGCCTTCATCACGCCGACATTTTCGAAGTAGCCTTGGAGATCCTGACCGTGGGAGAGCCGGTGCGGCAGGCGGCTGAAAATCAGATAGCCTCCGCGTTCCGCCAGCCTGATTTCAAACTGTTCGAGGAGATGCGCCGCGGTGAAATCGACGGAGCGCACACGCCGGAGATCGAGCACGAGAAAACGGCAGTGTTTCAAGTCGGACTCGAGTTCCGTGAACAACTGGTCCGTCGTGCCGAAGAACAGGCTGCCCTGCAGTTCGCAGATGGTCGTCTGGCCTCCGCAGCGTTCGAGGATGGCCTGTTCCGGCGGCAGCCGGTGCTGCCGCGACGAGCGGCGGTCACCGGTGATCTTCCGCCGGATCACGGAACTTTGGATCTGCTCCCGAATGAAGAGCAAGATGGCGAGCCCCAGGCCCGCCCCGGCCGCCGCCATCAGGTTAATCGTCACCGCCACGACGACCACCGCGGCAATCACCCCAAAATCGAACAGGGTGGACCTCTGCCGCAGCAGCGAGAAATCCCGCCAGGCCACCATGCGGAAGGCGACGACCATCAGGAGCCCGGCCAGTGCCGACACCGGCACCCAGGCAATCCAGCGCCCCAACACGAGAAACGCCAGGACGACAAACGCCCCCTCCGCCACCCCGGAGAGTCGCGTGCGCCCGCCACTCTCCGAGTTCACCAGCGTTGCCCCCATCGTGCCCGCCCCGGGCATTCCGCCCACCAACGCCGAAAGAACATTGCCCGCCCCCTGCCCGATGAGTTCGCGATTGGAGCGATGCCGCGTACGCGTCAGCGCATCGAGCACGACGCAGGTCTTCAAGGTGTCGACGGAAAGCAGCACGGCGAGGGTGAAGGCCGGCATCCACATCGCCACCACGTCGGAGAGCCGCAGCCCGGCGAAGGCGGACCAATGGGCGGTCACCGCGGATCCGATCGCGACGGCGCCTTCCACGACCGGGCCGATGACGAGATGATTGGGCTCAAGCTGCCGCAGCGCGGGCTGAAACCGGGCGAGCAAAAAGTACGCTGCCGCGCCGGCAGCCAGGCCGATGATCGGCGCCGGCACCCGGCGGGTGACCCGTCGCGCCAGCACGACACCGGCAATCGTCACCAGACCGACGACCAGCGCGTTCCCCTGCCACTGCTCGGGCGAACACAGGCCGGACCACGTGGACACGCCCGCTGGCAGACCGAGGAACTTCGGCACCTGGCTGACAAAAATCAGGACTCCGACGCCGCTCAGATACCCGGTGACGACCGGATAGGGAATGAACTTGATCAGGCGTCCCACCCCCAGGCTCCCAAAGGCCAGCTGCATCAGGCCGGCCAGCAGCGCGACAAGGACCAGCAGCACGACCACCTTTTCCGGCAGCACCGCCCCGCCCGCTTCCCGCTGGCCCGCCAGCAACTCCGCCGCCAGTGCGGCGAGGACCGCGGCCGCCGGCGCGCAGGGCGCGGAAATAAGCCGGGGCGCACCCCCGAGCAGCGGAGCCGCCAGGCCGATGGCCGCCGCCCCCAAAATGCCGGCGCGCACGCCGTGCCCCACGTAGTCGGCTCCCACCGTCCCAAACACGGCGATGCCGTACGCGATGGCGGAAGGCAGCGCGACCAGCATGGCCGCAAATCCCCCCCATAATTCTCCCGCCAGGGCCGGCCGGGGGGCGGCGATCGGGTTGACCGGGGTGGACATGGAGTGCGCTCCAAGACCGCGCCGCTCTACAGCGCCGCGCGGAGACGGTCGACGATCGTCTTCAGAATCTGGATGCGCGCAAACTTCTTGTCGTTCGCCGCGACAATTGTCCACGGCGCGAATTCGGTGCCACAGCGCGCCACCATCTCATCGACTGCGCCCTTGTAGTCGTCCCACTGCTTGCGGTTGCGCCAGTCTTCCTCGGTGATCTTGTAGCGCTTGTACGCCACGGTCTGCCGCTCCTTGAAGCGCCGCAATTGCTCCGCCTGGCTGATCTGGAGCCAGAATTTGTTCACGACCACCCCGTGCTCCACCAACTCCTCCTCAAACTCGTTGATCTCGCGATAGGCCCGGCTCCACTCCCCGACCCCGGCAAATCCCTCCACCCGTTCCACCAGCACCCGCCCATACCACGAGCGATCAAAAATGGTCGTGAAGCCCGCGCGCGGCAGATGGCGCCAGAAACGCCAGAGATAGTGCTGGGCCCGCTCCTCGTCGGTCGGCGCCGCAATTCCGACGACCCGATACAACCGCGGATCGAGGGCCTGCGTCACCCGCCGGATCGCGCTGCCCTTGCCCGCGGCGTCCCAGCCCTCGAAGACGAACACCATCGAGCGTTTCTTCTCGTGCGCGGCCCAGGCGAGCTTGCTCAGCGCCGCCTGCTGATTGTCGAGTTGCCGCGCGTACTCCGCGTCCGTGAGCCGCGGCGTCAGGTCGACGTGGTCAAGGATTGAGCTCTTCGCCCCGGCCCGCGGTTTGGCCGCCGGCGGCGGCGCTCTCTTCCCGACCGCGGGCGCGGGCCCCGCGTCCAGCCTCGCCCGCAGCGCGTCGAGCAAGATGGTGCCGGCGGTGAATTCGCGGAAGCGTCGATCGGTCGCCTCGATGACCTGCCAGGGCGCGCCGCCCGTGTCGGTCCGTCGCAGGGCCCGCTCGGAGACTTTGGCGAAGCGGTCGTAAAGTTTGAAGTGCTTCCAGTCGTCCGGCGCGAGGCGCCCCTCATCCTCGAGTTTCCGCAGCCGTTTCTTTTGGATCTTCCGCGGGAGATGCAGCCAGAGTTTGACGAACAGCGCGCCGTCGGCGACGAGCATCTGCTCAAAATTCGCGATGCGATCGAGGGCGGAGTCGAGTTCGTCGCGTTTCGTTTCGCCGCAAACGCGCGAGATGATCGGCTGGGTGTACCACGAACCGAACAAAATCCCGATTCGTCCGCGACCCGGTAGCGCCCGCCAGAAACGCCAGAACGGCGGCCGTTCCCGCTCCTCCTCGCTCGTGGCCCAGAACGCCTGGGTCTCGACCCCGCGGGGATCGAGCCATTCGTTCAACCGGTGCACCAGCTCACCCTTGCCCGAGCCGTCGGCCCCCGACACGATCAACACCACGGGAAATTTCCGACCGCGCAGATCGAGGTGCGCCTGCAGGAGTTTGGCGCGCAGGGCCGGCAACTCGGCCTCGTAACTCTGCCGTGAGAGCGACTGCCCCAATTCGGCTGATGCAAGCATGGTGGATATTCTCCTTTCAAATTGACGGCACTGCAAGCGCCTTGATTTCCGGCCGGGGGGACGTTCAGAGCTGAATCTCCGCCCGGCATTCGCCGTCGGGGCTGCGGCGCACCGTGAAGCCCACGCGCTCGCCCACGTGCCGCATCTCCACGTTTTCACTCAGGATCGCCCCGGTGATCCGGGCGAGGCCCTCTTTTCGCCCGATCTCCACCAGGCGCGTCAGCAGGCGGGTGCCCAGACCGCGTCTCTGCCAGCGATCGGAGACGACCACGGCAAACTCGGCCTCCTTCGTCCCCGGCTGCCGGCACAGCCGGCCCACGCCAAGAATCTCCGCCCGGCCGACAGCTGGGTCCTCGTGAATCGTCACGAGCGCGATCTCGCGCGCGTAATCGACAAAGCAGAGCCGGGCGAGGCGCGCATGACTGGCGCGTTGCTCGAGTGAAACGGCGCGGAAATATCGGTAGTAGACGCTGCGATCGGAGAGCGTCTCATGAAAACGCGCCATCATCGGTTCGTCCTCCGGACGGATGGGGCGGATCGCGACGGCGGTGCCATCCCGCAAGGTCGCCGTCGTGGCATACTGTTGTGGATACGGCCGGATCGCCGGCACCGGCAGCTGGTCCTCGCGCAGCCCGGGGTCCTGCAGGGTGATGCGGGCATCCAGCGCCAGGACGTGATCGGCCGAGACGAACAACGGGTTGATTTCGATTTCCCGAATCCAGCGCTGCGCCGCCACGAGCTGGCTGAAACGCACGACGACTTCCTCGAGCGCCGGCAGATCGGCCGCCGGCAGGCCATGCCCTCCCCGCAGCGCGCCAAAGATCCGCGTCTGCTCCATCAGGCGGACCGCCAGCGTGGAGTTGAGCGGCGGCAGGCCCATCACCAGATCCGGCACCAGCTCCACCAGCCGCCCCCCCGCGCCGAACACCAGCACCGGACCCAGTTGCGGATCCACGCTGCTCCCGAGGATGAGCTCAATTCCCTCCGGAGCTATCATGCGCTCAAGGGTGACGCCGAGGAAATGCTCCCCACCCTTCCCTTCAGTCACGGACCGCTTGATCGCCCGCCATCCCTGGCGGACCTCGCTCGCGTCGCGCACATTCAACCGCACGCCGCCCACCGCGCTTTTGTGGGTGATGGTCTCGGAGTGCAGTTTGACCACCACCGGATATCCGACCGCGTCGGCGCAAGCCGCCGCCTCGTCCTCGGTCTTCGCGAGCAACGTCTCAACCGTCGGAATTCCGTACGCGGCGAGCAACCGCTTCGACTCGTGGGTTGACAGCAGCACCCGGCGCCGGCGCCGCGCGGCCCGCATGATTTCATCGGCCTCCGGGTGAGTGGCCGCCTCACCCTTTGCGTCATCGAGCAGGGTCGGCGTTTCATAGAGCGCCTGCAGGTTGGCACTGTAGCGCCACATGTGCGCAAACGCCCGGGCGGCCCGGTCGGGGTATTTGAAGGTCGGGATGCCCGCGTCGTTCAGAATCGCTTCGCCGGCCTCCACCGCCGCTCCGCCCATCCAGCAGGCAAGCAGCGGCTTTTCCCGCTCCAGCTTCGCCAACGGCTTCAACTTTGCGGCCACCGCGGTGGCGTCCGTGGTGGTTTGCGGAGTGAGAATCGCCAGCACGCCGTCGCAGCCGGGATCGCGGCCCGCGGACTCCACGGCGACGGCGAAACGCCCGGCATCCGCATCGCCGAGCAGATCGATGGGATTGCCGCGGCTCCACTGCGGCGGCAGCAGGCCTTCGAGGGCCGCCACCGTGGCGGGCGCCAGCAGCGCCAGCTGGCCACCCGCCAGCACGAGACTGTCGGCGGCAATCGCCGCAGGGCCGCCCGCGTTCGTCACCAGAGCGAGGCGCGGCCCGCCGGGCCGCGGTTGTTTGCCCAGTACCTCCGCCATGTCGAAAAGTTCCTCCACGGTCCCAACCCGCAGCACGCCGGCGCGGCGGTAGGCGGCATCGAGCACGGCATCTGTCCCCGTCAACGCCCCGGTGTGCGACGCGGCCGCCTGCGCCGCCGCTCCGGTGCGCCCGGGCTTGAGCACCACGATGGGTTTCGTAAGCGCGACCTCGCGCGCAGCGGACAAAAACGCCCGCGCATCGCCGATCGATTCCATGTAGATCACGATGCTCTGGGTGAACGGATCGTCTCCGAGGTGATCAATGAGATCCCCCCAGCCGACATCCGCCATGCCGCCGACGGAGACAAAAGCGCTGAAGCCGACGCCCTCCCGCAGGCTCCAGTCGAGAATCGCCGTGCACAGCGCGCCGCTCTGGCTGAGGAACGCGACCCGCCCCGGCCGGGCCATCGCGCGCGCGAACGTGGCGTTGAGGCCCCGGTGCGGCACCATCACCCCGAGGCAGGCCGGCCCCACGATGCGCAGCGCCCCCCGCGCGGCGGTGACGATCATCCGTTCACGTTCCGCGCCTTCCGCGCCACCCTCCTTGAACCCGGCGGAGGCGATCACGGCGCCCGCCACACCGGCGGCGACACATTCACGTACAATGTCCGGCACGGTCGCAGCGGGCGTGGCGATGATCGCGAGATCGACCGCTTCGGGCACCGCGCCGATCTCCGGGTAAGCCCGCCGGCCGAGCAGGGTGGCGTGCCGGCGGTTCACGGGGAAGACACTGCCGCGAAAATCCGCCAGGTTCTCCAGCAAGGCCCGGCCCACGCTGCCCGGCTTGGCGCTGGCGCCGATGACTGCAATTGTCCGGGGAGAGAAAAAAGGATCCAGTGGCCGACGCGGTGCACCGTGAACGGCCGGGGTGGTGGCGATTGATCGGGTGGTCATGGATCAAGCAACCTGGCGGGCATTGAGAGTTTTCGGCACGTGGCAGTCGCGTTGGGCGACGCCCCATCATCCGAGAATTGGCGCGTTTCCGCTGCGCACTTTGCAGAGAAGAATCCGCAGTTTTTGCGCGAAAGGTTTTCCGCCCCGGCAAACGTGCCTGGAAATGACGCCAGGCGGAGACCGCAGCCGACTTCGCCGCCCGGCGCAGTCCGTGGTTTGTGTCTCAGAGGATCTTCCCGCCACCCCGCCTTGGAGCGGGATCCACCCCAGCCCTCCAGAGTCCGTTTGACGCCGCGCTTGCGGCCCTCCCGTCTTCCGCATACGTCGTTCAGCTTCGTTCCACATGCCCACCACTGTCTTCACCATTGCCAACCAAAAGGGCGGCGTCGGGAAAACCACCACGGCGGTCAACCTGGCGGCCGCTCTGGCCGAGAAAAAAATCCACACGCTGCTGATCGATCTCGATCCCCAGGCGAATGCCACGAGCGCGGTCGGCGTCGAAAAGCACGCCGGCAAGAGCCTCTATGGGCCGCTGCGCGGGGAAGGCAGCGCGTTTGAAATGATCGTCCCGACCGCCTACGAACACCTCGCGCTCATCCCCAGCGAGGAGGACCTCGCCGCCGCGGAGATCGAGATTGCCCAGCGGGAGAATTACCTCGCAACCCTGCGCGCGGTGTTGGACCCGATCCGCAAATCGAACGGTTACCGCGCCATCATCATCGACTGCCCGCCCGCCCTCGGGATGCTCTCGATGAACAGCCTGGCCACCGCCGACTACCTGCTCATCACGCTGCAATGCGAATACCTCGCGCTGGAGGGGCTCGGCCAGATCCTGCGCAACGTCGAACGGTTCAAGACCGCGCAGATCAACGATCACCTCGAACTGGGCGGCATCGTCATGACGATGTTCGACTCCCGCACCAATCTCGCGAAACAGGTCGTCGACGAGGTCCGGCAACACCTGCCCGACAAGACCTTTCAGACCGTCATCCCGCGCACGGTTCGCCTCAGTGAGGCGCCGAGCTTCGGAAAGCCCATTTTTTCCTACGACCCCCATGGCGTCGGCTCGACCGCCTATCGCAGCCTGGCGAAGGAAGTCATCGAACGATTCGGGCTGAAATGAACACCTCCCAGTGGGAAGCGAATCCACAGCAATAGGTCACAAAATTTGCAGTGAAGGTTTTCCACCACCCCGGGGATGAAGCGATAAACGGCTTCAAATGAAGAGATAACACGGGGTTTGAATGAAGTTAGTGAGTTTAGTTGTTTCTTGTAAACCGAAGTAAACTCTGCATAAAACGCCACGGTGGATCCCATCGACAACCCCTATGCCCCCGGCGCCGGCACGCCACCCCCGGAGCTTGCCGGACGAGATGAGCTGCGGGAAACAGTTCGGATTGCTCTGGAACGTGTGCGGGCTGGACGCCCAACCAAGAGCATCTTGATGGTCGGTCTTCGAGGGGTTGGCAAAACGGTGTTGCTGGATCGCCTGCGCGAAGATGCGGAGGCGGCAGGCATCCAGACACTCCGGGTAGAGGCCCCCGAGAGCCGCTCGCTGCCAGCCATTTTGGCCCCGCAGCTTCGGCAAGCGTTGCTCAGACTATCCCGGAACGAGCAAGCCAAGGATCTTGCCCAACGAGCATTGCGCGGTCTGGCAGGCTTTGCCAAGGCGCTGAAGTTGAAGTATCAGGACATCGAGGTGGGATTCGACTTGGAGCCGGAGCCGGGATTGGCGGACAATGGCGATCTCGAGCACGACTTGCAGGCATTGCTGGAGGTGACTGGCGCGGCCGCGAAAAAGGCGGGTACCGCTCTGGCCCTGTTCGTGGATGAACTCCAATACGTGGAAGAGGAGCAATTGGCGGCGCTCATCACGGCGTTGCACCGCACCGCGCAGCGCAGCCTGCCGGTGGTGCTCATGGGCGCCGGTCTGCCTCAGTTGCCCGGTAAGATGGGTCGCGCCAAGTCGTACGCGGAGCGACTCTTCGATTTTCCGCGGATTGGCCCCCTGCCCAAGGACGCCGCACAGGTGGCAATCACGAAGCCGGCGGAAAACCAAAGGGTAAGTGTGGATGACGCTGCACTCGCACGAATCATCCAGGAGACACGTGGCTACCCCTATTTTCTACAAGAGTGGGGCAAGCATGCATGGGATGCGGCGGACGCCTCCCCCATTACGTTGCAAGATGTCGAACAGGCCACGACCAGCGCAATCGCTGCGCTGGACGAGAGTTTTTTCCGCGTCCGCTTCGACCGGCTGACGCCACTGGAGAAAAAATATCTGCGGGCCATGGCGGAGCTTGGCGCCGGTCCACATCGTTCCGGCGACATCGCCGAACGGCTTGACCGCGAGGTCACGTCGCTTGGCCCGACCCGAAGCCAGTTGATCGTCAAGGGCATGATCTGGAGTCCAAGTCACGGCGACACGGCCTTCACGGTGCCGTTATTCGATGAGTTCATGAAGCGAATCATGCCGGGCGACGACTGGAAGCACTGATTCCGTGCAGCATACGTGAACCAAGCGTGACTCCCTGACTCCTGCTGATCCGATGCTCGCCGCCTTCGAAAAATACCGCCACGCCTTCCTCGTCGGGCTGCAGAGCAACATCGTCTACCGGTGGAACTTTGCCGTGCGCGGCTTCTTTTCGCTCTTTCACCTCGCCGTCGTGTTCATCCTCTGGGGCGCCGCATTTGCGGGCTCGGAAAAAATCGGCGGCTTCGATCTGCGGCAGACCCTGACGTACTTCATCACCCTCCTCGTCCTGCAGTTCTTCATCAGCGCCTTCAACGAGGACTACCAAATCAGCGAGGAAATCCGCAGCGGTCTCATCAATCAGTTTCTTCTGAAGCCGATCAATTATTACCTATATCGGTTCAGCATCTTCGTGGCGGCGCGGCTGGTCTCGGGCGCCTTGATTCTCCTGCCCCTGCTCGTCGCGTTGCCCTTCATCCACGAATACCTCACGTTTCCGACCGACGGCTGGCGGTTCGCGGTCGGCGTCCCGGCGCTCGCGATGTCGGCGCTCATCCAGTTCAGCATCGCCTACTGCTTCGGCATGCTGACGTTTTGGTTCCTCGAGATTCAGGGTTTCGTGATTCTTTCGATGGCGATCGAGTCGGTGCTGGGCGGGCAGATTTTTCCGCTGGATTTGCTGCCGGAGTGGATCTACCGCATCGCGCAATTTCTGCCGTTCTACTACCAGATGTATTTCCCGGGCGCGATCATCACGGGGCGGATCGCCCTGCCCGAGGCCCTGCAGGGTCTCATCATCCAGGCGGGCTGGGTCGGCGTGCTGCTGGTGGTGAACCGGATCCTCTGGTTGCGCGGTCTGCGCCGCCATACCGCCGTCGGCGGCTGAGATTATCTTCGCTTTGGGATTCCCGATTTTCGACGCACCACCCTTCTCCCTCCCGCTCCTGAGATTCGCTTTCCTCGAAAATCGAGATTCGAAAATCCAAATTCCCATGCTCCATTACCTCAAAGTCTGGCTGGCCAGTGCGCGGTATTCGATCGTGCGCACGTTGATGTTTCGCGGCGATTTCCTGGTGTGGTCGCTCGTCGAGTTTTTCTGGATGAGCGTCAACCTGCTGTTGATCTCGGTCATTTATCGCCACACCAGCACGATCGCCGGCTGGAACAAATACGAGATGATGCTGCTGGTCGGCACCTCGCTGCTAATTCAGCGCTTCCTGATGGGGTTTTTCTGGAGCAGTATTTTTGATCTGGGCCGCAACGTGCGCACCGGCAATTTCGACTTCTTCCTGGCACAACCCGGCAATGTGATGTTCATGGCCACCACCCGCAAACTCGACCCCGACGGTCTGCTCAACTCCATCGTGGCGGCCGGCGTCGTCGCCTATTCCGCCCGGCAGCTCGGATTGCATCCGGGATTCTGGGACGTCGCGCTTTACGCCGTCCTGGTGGGCTGCGGGCTGGTGATTCACTATAGCATCCTGATTCTGTCGGTTTCGGGGGTGTTCTGGCTGACGAGTGCGCAGGGGATCGAGGGCGGATACTTTACCCTGGCGGAATTTTCGCGCCTGCCGCGCGAGGCGTTCAAAGGCGTGACGAATGTCCTGTTTGTCTGGCTGCTGCCCGTCGTCGTCGTCAGCAACGCCCCCGCCCGCGTGCTCCTGCATGGTTTCGAACTGCACTGGGCACTGTGGATTCTCGCGCTGGCCGTCGGCTGGTTTGCGCTCGCCGTGTTTGTCTTTCACCGCGGCCTGCGCCGCTATGCCAGCGCCAGCTCGTGAACACCGAGGCTCTCAACCGGCTCGAGACCCGCATCGACCACGCGTTCCGCGACCGGTCGCTGGTCGAACGCGCCCTCACCCATCCGTCGCTGCTGCCGGAACGGCCCGATCTCACCGAGAGCAACCAGCGGCTCGAGTATCTCGGCGACGCCGTCCTGCAACTCATCCTCGCGGAGGCGTTGTATGGCCTCTTCCCGGGCGATCGCGAGGGCCTGCTGAGCAAACGCCGCGCGACGCTGGCCAATGGCCCGTTCCTCGCCGGCCTGGCCCGCGAAATCGGGCTGGATCTTGCGCTGCAGCTCGGTGCCGGCGAGGAAGCCTCCGGTGGCCGGGCCCGCGCCGCAGCCCTCGAGGATGCGTTTGAGGCGCTGGTCGGCGCACTCTTTCTCGACGGTCAGTTGGACGAGACCCGCCGGGTCGTGCTCCGGATTTACGGCCCGCTGGGCGAACGGCTCGCCTCCGCCGATGATTTCGAAAATCCCAAGGGCCGCCTGCAGGAACTCATCCAGCCGCTGCACGGCAACAAAGCGGTCCGCTACGAAGTCGTGCGCGTGGGCGGCGAGGATCACGCCCGCGAATACGAGGTCGCCGTCTTCTTGCTTGACCGCCAGCTCGGCACCGGGCGGGGCCCGTCGAAAAAGTCGGCCGAGGAGGCCGCGGCCCGCGCGGCGTTGATTGCGATGCACGTGGCGTAGCCCTCCGGTTTGGAATCTGCGGCGCGACCGCCCGCGGGCCGCCGGCACCTTCCGATCCGCGCTACTCCCGCAGCAACTCGCGCAACCGGGCGCACATCGCCGGGCTGCCAGCCACGTACCTGATCCGCTTCATCTTCAAATCGAACCGGCGGATCGGGAGTTGCTCACCGTTGAGAAAACACACCTCCCCGCCGGCCGCGCGCACCAGCGCGATGGCGGCGGCGAGGTCCCAGATCTTCACGTTGTAGTCCACGCACCCGTCCAGCATCCCGGTCGCGACGTAGGCCAGGTGCAGCGTCGCGGAGCCGAGCCCGCGAATCTTGAACTGGGAGAGCACACCCGTGGCCAGCGGCACCAGCGCTTTCTCGGCGGGACTGTGAAAGCCGATCAGCGTCTCGCGCGTCACCGGCGCCGTGCTCACCCGCGTCGCCCGCTCTCCGTCCCAGACCCCGCAGCCCGGGCCCCCGTGGATCATCGCGCGCCGGCTCAGATCGTAGACCACCCCGTAGACGGGCTCCCCGTGCTCGCACAGGGCCAGCGAGATGGCGCAATGGCAGAGGCCGATCGCAAAGTTGTTCGTGCCATCAATCGGATCCAACACCCACGCAAACCGCGCCGTCACCGCGATGGGCGAGTCCGTTTCCGCCAGTTCCTCGCTGAGGTATTGATCCGCGGGGAACTGCCCGCGCAGTTCCTGGAAAATATTTTCGGAGATGGCCACGTCGACCGCCGTCACCCGCGAGCCGTCGTACTTCCATTTGCTCTCCGCGCGGCCAAACTCCCGGTGGAGGAGCTCTGTCTGGGCGAGCACCGCGGCTTTGGCCGCGGCGATCCGGGCAAGGAGTTCGGGTGAGTGCATGATTCTAAAAACCGTCATGGTTCAATTCGCGGTGGCGCCTGCGGTCCCCAGCGGGCGGGATGGCGGGCGACAATTCCCAAGCCGACCCGGACCCCGGGTTCCACCAGCCGCGATTTCGTATTGCTCGGGAAGATACGCTCCGCCCGCATGGCTCCGGTAACGCGCCCGGTCATTCGTAGTCGTACAGCTTGGGGTCACGCCGCGGCGCGGTGCGGCGCACTTTGAAGCGATGACGCGGCTCCTTTGGATCCGGCGCCGCGCCGGGACCTCCCGGCCCGCCCAGGCCCATGCCTTCACCGTAGGGATCGTCCGGGCCGCCGCCGGCGGGATCGTCGCCCCCCAGTTGCTCCTCCAGCGAATCAGGATCCGCTCCCTCCTCCAGCTTGCGCACCACTTCCTCCATCTCGCCGTCGATCTTCTCCCCCGTGAGATCCGACATGCGTCGCATCATCCGCGCCATCGCCTTGGGGTCATTCTCGTCGACATTCGAAAACTCGCTTTCCATCGCGCCCATCGCCGCCTCCATCCGCGCGTCCTCGGCGGGATCGGCGGAGGCCGCCGCGGGTTTCTGCTCGGCCGACTCATCCTTCGTCCCGCCACTGGTGATCGCAAAGCCCGAAACCAGCTTCCTCAGCTTGAATTTCGGATCGTCCGGGCAGCGGGGCAGACGCTGGCCCTGCGCCAGGGTTTTGGCGTAAAATTGGTAGATCGTGTGATTGTCCGGAGAGTAATACTCGTAGATGGGCATGGATGCAGCGGGGAGACTTAGGGGTCTTCGCGCGGTTTGGCAAGCTGGTGACCGTGCCGCACCGCGAGATTGCGGCCCGTCTGGTTCAGACGGTCGATCACGCCCGCGAGCCGGCGGCGCTTTTCATCCGATTCCGCGAACATCTCCAACTGCCCGGCACTTTCCTCGACCGTGGAAAACCGCACGCTCACCAACCGGAGGGGCCGGCGCTGTTTCCAGGCCGCCCGCAGCAGCGGTTCCACCAGCGGATAAAATGCCGTTTCCAAATCCGTCGCCGCCGCGAGGCTGCGCCCGTGCGTTTCCTGCGAAAAATCCGGATAACGCACCTTCAAGGTCATCGTGCGCACCCGCTTGCGGTCCGCGCGGATCTTGGGAAGCAACTCGTCGATCATGCCCTTCACCACCCGCTCGATCTCCGCGAACTCGCCGAGGTCCCGGCCAAAGGTTTCCTGTTGCGAGTAGCTCTTGGCGTCGTCGTCCCCGGTCTCCACCGGTCGCTCGTCCTCGCCCCGGGCCATCGCGCGAATCTCCCGCCACCCGCGGCCAAAGATCACTTCCAACTCGCTCTCCGTCCGCGCCAGCAGATCGCGGACGAGCCGGATGCCGTGAGCGCCGGCGAGCGCCGCCTCGGTCTTCGCCCCGATGCCCGGCAGCTTGCCCACGGCCAGCGGCGCGAGGAAGGCCGCCTCCGTTCCCGGCGGCACCACGACGAAACCGCGCGGCTTGCGGAGCTTCGACGCGATCTGCGCCACCAACTTATTGGTCGCCAGACCAAATGACACCGGCACCTGCAATTCGTCCCAAATCCTCGCCTGCAAGCCCCGCACCCGCGCCGTCAACTCGGCGTCCGTCGCCAATCCACCGGGCCCGAGATCAAGGTAACCCTCGTCGATCGAGTTGCGCTGCACCAGCGGGGTCAGCGTCTCGCACAAATCAAACATCCGCCCCGACACCCGGCCATACAGGCCCGCGGTGTGCGGCAGCAGCACCAGATCGGGGCAAACCTGCAGCGCCCGCTGGCTCGGCATCGGCGTGTAGACCCCGCACGCCCGCGCCTCATAGCTCGCCGACGAAATGATGCCGCGTTCCCGCCCGCCCACCGCGCATTTCGTGCCGCGCAGATCGGGCCGCAACGCCAGTTCGCACGAGACGAAAAACGCGTCGGCGTCGAGATGGACGATGGTAGGCAACGGGCGCAACACGGTCGGACGATGCCTGTTCCGGACGGCGCCCGAGGCAAGGCGAAATCAAATTCCCCGCCCAATCGTTCAAAAAAATCTCCCCCGGGCCGGAAGATAAATCCTGAAGAATGGGCTGGCTACCACGGCTCGTGCCGCTTGGTTAGTGGCGGTTACGCCTCAGATGCTTTTCCCTTACAGACTGGTTTCATGATCCTGGTCGCGATATTCTCGGTGTTGGTCCTGCTGCTGTGCTACCTCTGCTACAGCGGCGACTGCAATAGTTAGCCGCACTTCGGCGTTGCCGAGTCGAGTCGGGTTCCCCATCTCTCGCGCATGGGACGTCAATGGCTCCACGCTAAGCGCGCAATCGTCAACCTGAGGAAGGGTCAGGTTGTCCAAAAACTCGTCAAGGAAATCACCGTCGCCGCAAAATTGGGCGGAGGCGACCTCGACGCCAACGCCCGGCTTTTCGCCGCCGTCGAAAAGGCGAAGAAAGCCAGCGTCACCCGCGACGTCATCCTGCGCGCGACCGTCAAGGGCGCCGGAGGCGGGACCGACGGCGCCGCCCTCGAACATGTCGTGTACGAGGGTTACGCGCCGCACAAGGTGCCGGTGATCGTCGAGGTGATGACCGACAACCACAATCGCAGCTCGAGTGATCTCCGCGTGCTCTTCAAGAAAGGCGTGATGGGCGGGGCGGGCAGCAACAAATTCCTGTTCGATCATCCCGGCATCGTCGAAGCCCATCACCCCGATCCCGGATCGGATGTCGAAGCGGCGGCGATCGAGGCGGGCGCCGATGAATTCGAGATCGTGACCCACGCGCAGAACGATGACATTCCCGAGGGCCATGCCGGCGCGCGTTTCCTGACCGGCCGCACCGCCGTGCACGCGGTCGCGACCTGGCTGAAGCAAAACGGCTGGTCAGTCACGACGGCCGAACTCGGCTATGTCGCGAAGACCTTTCCGGAACTGGACGATGCCCAGCGCGCTGAGGTCGGCGAATTTCTCCAGGCGCTCGAGGACAACGATGACGTCCAGCGCGTCTGGGCGGCGGTGAAGTAGCGCCCGAGCCCGCAAATGCCGTTGCGGAAGGCTCGCCGCGGGTTTTCGGTGCTCAACGCGTGGGCTACCATTGATCCATTTCGATCCTGGTTGAGACGATTTTTTGCCACCGAGATCACGGAGGGAAAAGAGAGGCCACAGAGCGGAGGAGCGAACGTTCTTTTCCGCTGGTATTCTCTGTGACCTCCTGCCGGGCCTCAGTGACCTCTGTGACCAGCGGTTTGATTCCTTCGGTTGCGGTTGACGCGTTAGGAATTTTTCGGGCCAAGCCGGACCAATTCAGTTTAACCACGAATTGACCCGAATTGTCGCGAGTAAGAATCCCCGGAGCAAGCTCCGGGGCATTTGACCAAACCACTCATCATGGTCTCCCCACGATTTCCGGTTCTGGTAGCTGCGAGCGTAAGCGAGTGGTTGCTCGTCCACTCGCTCACGCTCGCGGCTACGCCAACCAAGCCGGAGCAAGCTTCGGGGTGTCGGACCCAGAGCGAATGAAAACGCGTGCGCGACGACGCTCGGGAACCAGCCAAGGGATGGTGACCCCCGCACGGCGGCGTCTGCACGAAAAACGCCCTACACCGGTTTGAACCGCAGTTCCCGCGAGGGCTCACGACCGTGGCCGGTGAGCACGATGCGGTCCGCCAGCACGCGCGCCGTGGCGAAGGCGGTCGTATCCGCAGTCTCGACCATGCCGCGCATCGTCACATGCGGCACGCCGTTGCGCTCACCGAACGCCCCCGCGTGATTGTGACCGTTGAGCCAGGCCACCACGTGCGGGTGCCGGTCAAGCAACGCGAGCACCGCGTCCGCATTCCAGAGATTGTGTTCGTTGTCCGGAAAGACGGGGTGATGCGCGAGCACGATGACCTTCCTTCCCGCAGTGCGCGCCGCGGCACAGATCCGATCAAGCCAGGCCAGTTGCGCCGCACCGAGACCGCCATTCCAAGACTTCGCCTGGCGAACCTTCGCCGCCGTCAGACGCGCCAGCTCGGTCGCCGCCGCCACGTTTTCCGGCGTCCCCTCGCGATGCCCATAGGTGCTGACGTCGTTGGTATCCAGCACCGCGAAACAAAAGCCATCCTGCTCAAACGATCCGTGGCGCCACGCCATGCCCAGGCGCCGCGGCACCTCCGGCTTGCGCGCATCGAGCACCTCGAAATCATGGTTGCCGAGCAGCTGATGCCAGCGGTGCCGGCTGCCCGCGAGCGGCCGCGTGACTTCGTCGAAACTCTTCCACTCGCGATCGATGAGGTCGCCGAGGTGAACGCAAAACGCGAGTTCGCGGCCGTTGAAATGGTCCACCGCCGCCGCTAGCTTCCCAAGGGATTTCCGGTAGAAACGCGTGCCCTTGTCGTCGACGTCGGCATACTGCGCATCCGCCACGAGACCAATTTCAAAGCCGGCGGTCGCGGCACCCCGGGCCAGGAACGGAACTCCCGCCACGGCGGCGAGCGAGTGACCGAGAAATTTTCGCCGGGTGCATGGAAGAGATGTCATCGCGGCCGCATTGTTGGGCGGGCGGTTCGGCGCCGACAAAGCAGCGCCCTCCGCCACGTCACCGTTAACCGTCGATCCGTGGATGCGCTCGGCGCGGCCGGCTCCACCTCCAATCACCGGGAAACGGCGGCAGCGGGCGGGCATGGGGAAAATTAACGCCGCTCCCATGGCAACCTCAGGCTCGGGACATTGGCATACCGTTTCATCGTCAGAGTCAGTTTCGCCCCACTGCCGGGCGCCAGCTTCACGCTGAAATTGCCGGCGCCGATCGCCTGCTGGGCGCCCCCGACCTCCGCCGATTCGATCTGATGTTCGCCAAACGCCCCGCCCTGCACGACCACCGTGCGTGTCTCGGACGTACTGACATTGACCAGCGTCACCACCGTGGTCCGATCCGTCAGCCCGGAAACGAGCGCCGCCACGTCGGGCGGCACCCCCGCCCGCCGCTTCTCCGGATCGAAATAACGCAGCCGCGAAAAGAGGATTCCGCCGTCACGTCCGGGGATCAGCCCGCCCTGCATCAGATGCGTGAGCGCGGTGATCGAGGCGGGATTGTTGCCGAGCATGTTGTCGGCCAGCCGCCGCTCCGGCGGAGTCGCGTCGGCGCGGAACCGCGCGGTCTTCTGCGCGACACTGGCGAGGTCACGCCGCAAGGCGGTTTCTGGATAATCGACGTCACCGCCCTGCAAATACGCGACCCAGGCGTTCTCGCCGAGGCGCGCGCGATCCTCCGCCCGCATCGACAGGTACCAGAGATCCAGCGCGCCGATGTTCCACGGCTCACCCTGCCAACCATACCAACCCTGCGCACCGTGCATCGTGGGATACTGTTTTCGACCGTCGACGATCCGCGCGTGGGCGTTCACGGCGTTTATCATCGTGCGCCAGGCATCGGCGTACTTCAGATCGCCCGTCAGCAACACCGCGTTGCTGAAGCCCACCATCGCCCGCGGGATCCGATTGCGGTTTTCGCGCCGGCCGGTGACGGGATTCACGGGGCTGAAGCCCCAGCCATAGGCGTTGCCCCACCATTTGTTTTCCGGTCCGCCGATCGTGCCGTCGAGATCGACAAAACTGGGGATGACGCCGCCGTTCCGCCGCATCCGCTCGAGCCACGCGCCCATGTAATCGACCAGCCATTGTTGGTACTTGGATTCGTTCGCGATTAAAAACGCCAGCGTCGGCAACACGGTCGCGCCGAGGTTGAGGAAATGATCTCCGGCGACATCGGAGTATTCCTCGTAGTGCGCGAGGAACTCCGCATAAGTCCGCTCCCCGTGCTGGGCCACAAACTGGCTCACGTCGAACGAATCGCCGACCCAGTCGAGCGCGGTCGCCTGGCGCAGCATCGGCCCGCGGCTGCCGTTCTGCATGCTGCGGATCAACTTCAGCCGCGGGTCGTAGTTCGGCGCCGCGGGATCTTCGCCCAGATAGAATCCCGCGAACCGCCGCGCGCGGTGCGCGTAGAGGGTATCGCCCGCGCCCAACGAAAGGCCCATCCGGTTGAACAGCTGCAAGCCCTCGCCGTGGTGCATCCAGTCGGACTGCACGATGAACTCCCGGTGATACATCCCCTCCCGCGCAATCGGTGTCTCGACCGTCCGCGCTTCCGTGTACTGGCGGAGCATCCCTTCGTGTCCCCGCTGGTAGAGGCGCAGGATCTCGTCGTCCGCTCCGAGGGCGTGCAATTCCGGCCAGCCGTTGAAATTCTCGAACGCGTCATCCGGCCCGTCGTTCGCGCCCCAGCGCACGAAGCACTGCAAATAGCCGCGGGCATCGAAGTATTTCTGGAAAAACTCGCGGCACGCCGGCACCTGCTCCGCCAGCAACTGCCGTTCGAGTTTCGCCCAGCCGGGCGCGGGCATCGGGGTCGTGATGACAATTTCCGGCGCGGCGGCCCAGCCGACAGAGGCGAGCGTGACGAGGACAAGAAGAAGGCGACAGCCCGAAGGACGGTGTTTCATGAGGGAGGGAAAGCGCCGTCACCCTCAAACTATCGTCCGTCCACCGCGAGCGTGTTTTCGCCCGGACGGTCAGAGCCGGAGCAATGATCAGTTGGCGATCATCCGCTGATGGAGCGCGGTTGCCACCATCAAATGGCGCTTAAGTCCTTTCCGGACGGCGCGAGCGACACCGTAGCGGATTGCGCAGCGATCGCGGACTTTTGGCAGAGGAATGGGTGGCAGGGGAATAGAAATGCCATGGAATTTATCCCGCTGCCACCCATTCCTTTGCCCTCCCGACCCGGCGCGCCCCTCGTCAGTCCGGCCGATGCGTCACCCACAACACCGAGGCGAGCGACGCAAAGACGAGAGTGGGTCCGACAATCCACATTGGGTGCAGTGGCACGTGCCAGTGGACCATGGCCCACCAGATGACCACACACTTTATTGCGATGACGACCCAGGCAATTCCCATGAAACGACGCACCGACGGGGGATACTGGGCGATGTTGAACGTTAGGGGGAGGTTCATGCTGCCAGTGTACCGGACCCCGCACCGGGCGCATCGCATCCGTTGGCCAAGACTGCGCGGGGATTGGCCGCCTCACAGCTCCTTGAGCCGGATCCGCCGGTACTCCATCAGCCCGCGATCGGCTTCGAGCCCGATCGGCCCGGTCTCCGGCACCTTGAGCGAGTCGGTCAGCAGTTCGCCGTTGCACGTGCAGCGCGCGACGCCGTTCTTCACCACGATTTCGATCTCATTCCAGTCCTGCGGCCGGTATTTTTTCAATGACTTGTAGGCATCCGGTCCGGCGACGAGGTAGTTGCGGCACTGCAGCTGCGACTTGCGGATGAAGATGCCGCTGTCGGCGTTCACCGCGGCGCGAAATTCGAGCCTGAGCACGAAGTCCTGCGGAAACTCGCGGGTCGTCCAGATCTTCTGGGCCAGGCGCGGATCCTTGGGGTGCACGATAAACACGCCGTCCTTCGCGGAAAAACGCCCGTCGGACGCGGCGATCTTGCCATCGAATTTCTCCGTGGCCGAGTAGCACCAGCCGGAGAGATCCCTGCCGTTGAAGAGCGAGACGAAACCGGGCTCCGGTTTGAAGTCGGCGGCGAGAACTGACTTTAATGCGATCGCCACCGAGGCGAGCAGCACGAGCGAGGGAGTGCGTGTTTTCATGGGAAATGGGGACCGACCAAAAACGGGGAGAAACGAGCGTGGGGATTGGTTGAGGGGCGCGGACACAATTCGGAATTCACCCGTCCGGTTCCAGCTTCAAAGTGCCCGACGCCCACCCGGGCGCATCTCAGTTTTCTGCAAATGCGGTCAGAGGTGGGCCGACCGCTCCGGGGGCGACGGATCGAGAGCGGGCACGAGGCCCGCCCAGCCGCGCGCGGAGCGCCCGGCCCACCAGCGGCACTTCGCGATGAGCAAGAAACAGAGATGCGCCCTCATCACCGGCCTGCGGAGCGAAGAAAACGGCCGGGGAAAACGTCCCCGGCCGTCGCTGGGCATACGCGCGTCAGGTGCGGCGCTCAGTAATCGTAGCTCACGCTCAGCCGCACGTTGCGCGGGGTTTGGAGCGCCGCCGGCAGGCCGTAGGCGCCGGTGGGCGTCTGGCCGCTGCCGGTGGCCTGCTCGTTGATCTCGGTGGTGGTGTGGAAGTTCATCACGTTGGTGATGCTCACATTGAAGCCGAGTTTTTCGCGGCCCCACTTTGGGCGCCAGGTGCCGCTGAGGTCGTTGTAGAAAACCCATTTCGTGAAGCCGAGGCTGCCGCGCGGGACAAGCTGGCCGGTGGGCGTGTAGAACGACTCCGCCCCGTAGCCCTGCGCGATGACCTCGGTGGGATGGTAGCTGAAAATGTTTTTCGGGCGACCCGAGCCGTAGCGGAGGTTGAGGCCGACCGAGAGTTCGCGCGTGACGGCGTAGGCGCCGAAGGCCTTGAAATGGTGGCGCCGGTCGTTGGGGAGGTTGCCGTAGGAGCCATCCATGAGGCCCACCGAGTCGAAGGTGGAGGTCAGCCCGGCATCGCTCTGGCCGTTGTCGGACCTCACGAGGCCCTCGCTGTTGCCGTAGCTGTGCGACCAGGTGTAGGAGAATTGGGCGCGCCACTTGTTGTCCCACACGCGCTAGGCGCTGAGTTCGATGGCGTAGTATTTGCGGATGGCGGCGGGCAGGCCGACGTCGGCGGCGCTGAGGGTGATGTCTTCCATTCGGCCGTCGCCATTGACGTCGAACTTGAACTTGAAGGGCCGCCCGGGGTTGCCGAGCACGTAGGCATGCGCGCCGGGACGGAGCGTCATGTTGTTCTTCCGGGCCCAGGCGGCGAGGCCGTAGTCCATGATGGCGTCGTCGATGGAGGTGGCGAGGTTGCGGTAGATGCCCTTGAGGCCGACGTTCCACGATTTATTGAGCGAACGCTGCACGCCGAGCACGAACTCGTCCTGATACATCGACTTGACGTTTTGGTCGACGACGGTCGCAGGGTCGGGCACGGAGCCGTCGGAGAACACGGTGCTGGTGCCGACCTTGGCGCCCTTGCTCGGCACAAAATCGGAGCCGATCGAGTTCACCAGGTAGTAATCCTGCGTGTAGAGTTCGCCACCGGCGAGGCGGTAGTTGGTGTTCGCGGCGATGGGCAGCATATAGCGGCCGTAGTTGGCGAAGAGCTTGGTGCGGCGGTCGCCATTGAGATCGTAGGAGGCGCCGAAACGCGGTGCCCATTGGT
Source organism: Opitutaceae bacterium (assembly GCA_005792355.1). Taxonomy (GTDB): domain Bacteria; phylum Verrucomicrobiota; class Verrucomicrobiia; order Opitutales; family Opitutaceae; genus ER46. The sequence goes on along the minus strand of SXSC01000082.1, from coordinate 61,613 downwards.
GGGCGATCTGGATGATGGATTCCTTGCGGCCGTTGAAATTCTCGAAGCCTTCGTCGCGCAGGCCGAACCGGAGAAGGAGGCGCTCGCCGGGGAGCGTCCAGTTGTTCTCGAGGTAATAGGCGTTGTTCTTCACGTTGAAGGCGCCACCGTTTCGGTAAAAGCGCTCACGCACGCCGTAGCCGCCGGCCGGAAGGGTGTAGCCGGGGATGGTGCTGACGTAGCGCCAACTGATGCCGCCGGAGTACGCCTGGAGATTGTTCTCGGTGTTGGACTCGCGGTCGAACCCGCCGCGCAGACGGTGTGTGCCACGGAAGCTGAACGCATACTCGAGATCTGCGCGGAGCGCCTCGCGCTGATCCAGGCCGGTGGTGATCAGGGAGCCGTTGCCCGACCGAGTGACCGTCGGGGCGCCGACGCGCGCATCGACGATGAGGGGCTTGTCATCGACGATGCTGGAGGAGGTGCGGTTAAACTTATTGCGGCCGAAGAGCCCCGTGAACGTCAGGCCCTCGGCGAGATTGCCCGTGTAGCGATAGACGCGGTTGGTGCCGCCGGAGTTGGAGGTGACGGTGTTCTGGAGCGCGCCCTTGGTCTTGGTCGCAAAAGTGAAACCGTAGGTGTCCGAGACGCTCTTCTGCGTGTCGGAAAAACCGGTGAACTCGAGGTGGTGGCCCTTGAAGGGATAGAAATCGATCTTGCCGCCCCAGAAAGGCGAGTCGTTGCGGCTTTCGCCGTAGGTGGTGGAGCCGGCGCTCTTGCTGCGCGAGTCGCGCAGTTGATAAAGGCCGTAGTAGAACAGCTTGTTCTTCACGATGGGGCCGCTGGCGTAAACGTTGGCGTCGGCCGACTGGGCCCAGCTGTGACCGGTGTAGCGATACACCTGCGTGGCGCCGGCGGAGTCTCGGTAGTTGACGTCCGCGTTTTTCCACGAGAGGCGGTCGGGACTGACGAAAACGTTCACGCCGGCCTTGAACTGGTTGGTGCCGCTCTTGGTGGTGCCGTTGATGACACCGCCCGTGGATCGCCCATAGTCGGCGGTGTAGGCCTCATTCTTGATCTCGAGCTGTTCATAGAACTCGAACGGCACCGAGCTGGGCGAGAGGCCGTTGCGAAAATTGCTGATGTTAAAACCGTTCACGTAGTAGGCGTTCTCGGCGACGGAGGAGCCGCTGAACGACACGAGCCCGAACGAGGCGTCACCCTGGGTGGTGCCCGGCGTGAGCAGCGCGACCGCGGTGGTGTTGCGGCCGATGGGCAGCTCCCGGACGAGCGCAGCGGTGAACTGCGTGGACGACTCCGTCTTGTTGAAATCGATCGGGCTGATGAGGCCGCCGGTGACGACGAATTTCTCCAGCTTCGTGACGGATCCGCCGAAATCCGCCGCCGTGCTCGAACCGACATTGACGTCAACCTCCTGCACCGACGCCGCCCCGGAGGCTGGCGCAAACGTCACCTTGTAACGGCCAGGCGGGAGCGAACCCATGCGATACGAGCCGTCGGACGCGACGGTCGCGGTTCGTGTTAGGCCGGTCGAGAGACTCTCAACCGTGAGCGAACCCTTCGTGTCGCCAGAGACTTTGCCCACGATGGCTCCGTCGGCATTGGTTTGAGCCTTTACGATTACGGAGGTGCTGGTGAGCACCGCCACGGTGAGCGTCGCCGCAGCGACGCCACGCATTAACATCGATGTCAGTGTCAGGTGGGAAACGGGCACGCGCAAAGCGCGGACCGTACCCGGGGAACGAGTATTCATAGTTTTCAGGGTGTTGGAAGCAAACACAGGGACCGGTTGTGCGGGCACCCCTGCAAACACCGGTCAATCGGGTTGGCCCGCGCGGCACAACTCAATTGATGCGGCCGCAGCGGCGATCGCGCATCCCACGGACGACAGCGGATTGATCGGGGCGCGGCGCCCTCCGTGTCCGCCGAAGCCGTGGCGAAGGTGGAACCACGCGTTCCGTCGAGTGGCGGGTGAGGGCACCCGCACTCCATCGGCTGGACCAGCGTCTGCCGGAAGATGCGTCGCGCCATTCCCGCCGACCGCGTGAAATCATGCTTCCGTGCCGCTCGCGGAGCGGGCATGACTTCCCGCGATTCCCCCGCGCCATGAACCCCGTCCGTTTCTTCCTCCTCGCCTGCGCCTCACCCCTCGCCTCCCTCGCCGCGGTGCCCGTCGACCTCACCGGCCTCGCACCCGACAGCGAGCTACGCGTCACCCGCGACGTCGCCACCGATCTCGTGACCGTCGACTGGCCAGCCTCCACGTCCGCATCCGGCCCGCGCGCCTCGGTCACACTCAACCTGGCCCGCGACAAACCGCTGCTTGAGCGGATCGCATGGCAGGCTGGACCGGATACGCCGCGCACGACCATTGCCGAGAATCTCACCCCGCTCACCATCCTGACCGTCGGCGAACGCAATCTCGTCCGTAACGGCTGGATGGTTTTTTTCGACAAGGTCCACACGCGCCCCTCGCAACGCTTCCCCGCCAAACTCACGCCCGCCTCGGTGCGCGCCACGTCCACCGCCACCCGCGCCCGCGTCGCGATCGAGGGGCTCGTCGCCGGCCCGTTTTCCGGCCGCTTCGAACTCACGTTCTTCGCCGGCAGCGCGCTCGTGCAGGCCGAAGCCGTGCTCAGCACCACCCTGGAAAGCCGCGCGCTTCTCTACGACGCCGGCCTCGTGATCCCCACCGGCCGCGCGAGCCGCTACACGTGGCTCGACCCGCGGGATGGGCCGCACACCGCTCCCGCCGATACGCCGGCCAGCGTGCGCGCCGCCCGTTATCGCACCGCCGTGATGGAACTCCCCGGCGGCAACGTGACGGTTTTTCCGCCGCCGCATCGTTACCTGTACCCCTTGGATTTTGCGGACAACTTCGGCTTCAACTGGATCGGCCGCCACTATGAACATACTATTCCCGGTGACGGCATCGGCGTGCGACAGCCTCCCGCCGGCGACAACCGCTACGTTCCCTGGGTCAACGCCCCGCCCGGCACCGAGCAACGCCTGCCGATCTTCTTCCGCTTCGGCGTCGGCAACAGCGCGGCCGAAATCTCCGCTGTCGCCCGCTACACGAACGACGACCGCTTCGCTCCCCTGCCCGGCTACAAGGTTTTCACCAGCCATTACCACGTCGAGCACACGCTCGATCTGCTGCAGCGCCGCAAGGCCGCGGCCTCCGACGCGCTGCCCGCCGATTTGCGCCAACCCGGATTCGTGCGGGCGTTTCGCGCCGCCGGCGTCGATCTCGTGCACCTCGCGGAATTCCACAACGGCCAGACGCCGAAACTCGCCACCGCTGAGCGACTCGCGCAGCTCCGGCTCATGCACACCGAGTGCGCGCGCCTTTCCGACGACAAATTTCTCCTCCTGCCCGGCGAGGAACCCAACGTCCACCTCGGCGGCCATTGGATCAGCTTCTTTCCCAAGCCCGTGCTGTGGGTGCTCAATCGTCCCGCCGAAAAACCCTTCGTCGAGACCACGCCCGCCGGTGAGACGATCTATCACGTCGGCAGCCCCGCCGATGTGCTCGAGCTCATGCAACGCGAACGCGGCCTGATGTGGGCCGCCCACGCCCGCATCAAGAGCACCATTGGCTACCCGGACGCCTACCGCGACACGGCGTTTTTCAAATCGCCGAATTATCTCGGCGCCGCGTGGAAGGCGATGCCCGCCGACTACTCGCGCGACACCCTTGGCTGGCGGGTGCTCGATCTCCTCGACGACATGAACAACTGGGGCGCCGACAAACGCGCGCTCGGCGAGGTCGACGTTTTCAAGATTGAGCCGCACTACGAACTCTACGGCCACATGAACGTGAACTACCTCAAGCTCGACCGCCTCCCGCGTTTCGGCGACGGCTGGCAGCCCGTGCTCGACGTCCTGCGGAGCGGCGAGTTCTTCGTCACCACCGGTGAAATCCTCGCCTCCGACACGAAGGTCGTGCGCGGCTCCGGCCCCACCCCGAGCCTCAGCGCGCAGCTCGCCTGGACGCTCCCCCTTGCCTTCGCCGAAATCGTCGCTGGTGACGGCACGCGGGTGGTGCGCCAGCGCATCGATCTCTCCGATACACGCGCCTTCGGGCAACGCGCGTTCACCGCGCCGGTTCCCGCCGAACGCGGCCTGCGCTGGGTGCGCCTCGCGGTCTGGGACGTCGCCGGCAACGGCGCCTTCTCGCAGCCGCTCGCGCTGCGGTGAGCGCGACACCGCGCCTCACAACCGACTGGTGACACCTTGGCCTTTCCGAGGTGGGGCCGGTTCTCCGAGCCGGCCTGAGTCTCAGGCTGAAGTTCGCGGAAAAAGCCAGGCCCGCTCGTCCGTTGGGCGCGAACGCTCCGGACGGCGTCACCCCATTCGAAACGGCTTGCCGAGGCGGATCGTGCGCTCGGCTTTTGGATACCAACCCTGCGCGGCGTGGGAATTGTCGTGCAGATAACACTGCACGCGCACCGCCGTGCTGCCCTCGGTGAACGTGAGCAGGCGGCTCATCGGGCGCGAGTGCTCCACGCCGTGGTAACGCGTGAGCGCACAGCAGTTGATGAAGTTGGCGCCCCACTTGCGTTCGACGTGCGTCCGTCCGTTGAAATTGTCGTCGGGGTTCGTGTGCGTGTGGCCGCCGAACCAGAGATCGATCGCGCCCGGGTGGGCGGCGAGGTAGTTTTCAAACGCCATCGCCTTGGGCTGGTCGTCCATGAAATACAGATACGAAGCCCCTTCGCCGGCGTTGCCCGCATCGGCGGGCTGACCATGATAACGCGGCTTGTAGCTCCCATCGGGCTGTTTGATCAAACCCTCCCAGTCACCCGAACCCACCGTGGTTTCACGCAGCATGTGATGATGGGCGGAAATGACGATCGACTCGCGATTCGCCTCCACGCGCTGCCGCCACCAGTCGAAAGTCGCCCGGGAAACCGCACCCGCCGGGTAGCCGCCCCGCTTGCCCCGACCCATCGGCGGCGGCAGATCGTTGCGGTCGCTCATCATGAGCAGCACGAGATTGCCCACCCGAAACTCATAACGCTCCCACGTGCCGGTGACGGGATACCGCCGCCGCTGGGGATCGACGCCGGAGAATTGCGTGTTCTCCCCGAGCGGGTCGGCCCATTTGCGGAACCAGCCCTGCGTCGGCTCGCCCTGGCCGCTGGCGTCGTGATTGCCGGCGATGTCGTAAAAATCCTCGCGCCGATGCTTCGTGGCGGCGGCGTATTGGCGCACGGCCTCACGGCCCTCGTCCTCTTCAGGCGGCACCTGCGCGGCGGAAAGATCGCCGACGTTCAAGGCGATGTCCCAGTCAAACCCCGGCGCGCCGTTCTTGCCTCCGTGCTCGGATTGTCGGATCGCGTCGGCCAGCGACTCGCGCTTGTGTTTGAGGTCCGCCCCCACGTGCGCGTCGCCCATCGCCCAGAGTCGAAACACCTTCGCGGCCGGCACCTGGGCCGTGAGGCAGCGGGGGAGGTTGGCGAGGGTAATTCCCGCCGTGGCAGTGCGCACAAAGCGCCGGCGGGTGGTCGGGGAGGTGGGTGGCGGGGGATGGCACGGTTCGGATTTCATGTTCACGAGGTTGGGCGCGGAATGACCGGGAGGATGAGCCGCGAAGGCCTCGCCGCGCCATGATGCACGGTTTGCCGGGCGACCACGAGCTGCGCGTCGGCATTCTGATCGGCGGCCGTGTTGTGGTTGCGATCGTAATTCGGAAAATCGGAGCTCGTGATGTCGAGCCGGATCCGGTGGCCGGTCTGGAACTCGTTCGACGTCGGGCGCAGCCGGATCCTCAACTCGGCCACCGCCCCGGGCTCGAGCAGCGCGGGTCGGTCCAACCCGGCGCGGAAACGCGCCCGCACCATCCCCATCGCCACATCGCGGCTGGTGCCATCGGGCGCGACGTCGATGAGGCGGACAAAAAAGTCGGTGTCCGGGGCGGACGAAGCCGCGAACAGAACGACCTCGGCGTAGCCCGTGACTTCCATCGGCGCGGTGAGCGCGGCGGTCTGATAGACGAGAATGTCTTGCCGGCCCGCGAGCGGTTGCTGATCGGCCGGCTGCGTAAACATGGCCGTCGACCACAGGGTGGGGACCGGATCGACCGGATCGTAGCGGAACTGATCCGTCGCCGCCGCGGGGGCGTGTTCCACCAGTTGGCCATCGCCCGCGGGCGTGTTCGCGTGCCCGGCGCTGTCGAGGTAGAGCGTGTGCGGCCGGGCCCGCAACAGCGGCCACTCGGTTTCGTCGCGCCACCGGTTCGCGCCCATCACAAAAATTTTGACCGCCGCATTTTGGTTCACGCCGTTCGCGCGGCCCTTGAGCCAGTAATCGAACCAGCGGATCTTCGCCTGCACCAGATCGAGGGACCCGGCGGGGCCGAAGTCCACCTCGCCCTGCTTTCGGCTGCCGTGCGGCACATGACTCCAGGGCCCGATAATCAACTGCGACCCCTGGCGCGCGGTGGCCGTTTTGCCTTCCCGCACGATCGCCTGATGCAGCTCGATCGAGTCGTTGCAGTGATCATACCAACCCACGACGTTGAGATTGGGCACCGCCACTTCACGACAGCCTTCGAGCAATTTCCACGGTTCGAGGTGCGGTTGCCGCAGCCAGGCTTTGACGAAGCCGGCCTCAGCCGCGAAGACATCGTCGGGCAGATCCAACCACGGCAGGAAATGGATCAGCCGCCGGCCTTCTCCCGCCTCCCAAAGTTTCGCCGCCTCGGGCCTGGTATTCGTGCCGGGAGACTTCGACCGAAGCCGCATGTCCGGACTCATCCCGGAAAAAAACCAGTTCAGCCGGCGCCCCGGACGGATCGTCCCCGGTCCCTCCAAGTCGGTGAGCCGCGGCGGGATGGAGCTCGCGGCCATCGCGACGAGCGACGGCGGGCGCAGCGGCGCGAGCCGCCACTGCAAAAACGCATCGTAGGAAATGCCGAACGTGCCGACCTTGCCCGTGGAGTCGCGCAGCTTCGCGGCCCATTCCACCGTGTCGTAACCGTCGGTCGCGTCATGCGTGTCGAAGCGATAGAAGGATTCGTAGGTTCCATCGGAGGCATACCGGCCCCGCGCATCCTGCATAACCACGATGTAACCGGCCTTCACATACGCATCGGCGTTGGTGCCCTTGCCGTAGGGTGTGCGCAACACCAGCACGGGATACGGGCCGGAGACCTCGGGGCGAAAAACATTGGCGCGCAGGATCACCCCGTCCCGCATCGGCACCGGCACATCCTGCTCGACCTGGACCGCGGCGATTGCGGCGCCGGACAAGGCCGCGGCCAGACCGATGAGGTGGCGGCACCGCGTGCGGAGAAAACCGCCGGGCGGTTTTACACCTCGCCCTGCACTTGGCCCGCAATTCCAATTCAGCATATCGGCCGGTCGCTCCGCTGGAGCGGCGGTTGCCCAACCGCCGAAATACGATCGGCGACCCTGTTTTGGGCGTTCTGCTGGCCAGCAGAGCGCCCCTCCTTCGACCCGCCCTCTCTGGACCGCATTTGTCAGAAAGGAATTGTGGGCCAAGCGCAGGCTGAGCCGTAACGATTCAGTGAAATGTAGGGCCGCTCCTTGGTGCGCGCCGAAAATACCGAGTGAAAACCGGTGCGTTTTTCGAGGCAGGGACCAAGGTCCAGCCCTGCACCAATTAATTTTCGTCTCTTCATTCGTCAAACGTGGTTGGACTCCCCGGAAACAGCGTCCGTGGACCGGTTGTAGGAGCGGCTTTATGCCGCGAACAAAAGTCAGTCCGAACGAAGGTTCGCGGGATAAACCCGCTCCGACAGTCGGTTTCCTCCGGTCACGGGCAAAAGTCGCTTTTGCGGTTGGGGCTGAATGGAAACGGCTGAGCCCGCCTGAACTCAAGAGCCACGGCGGAACGGGAGCATCTGCGCGGGAAATCATGGGCCAAAGGCAGGTTGCGCGTGATGCAGGCGGACTAAAAGCTCCCCTTGAGGCCAAATGTCCAGATGCCGGCGAAGTCCTCGCGTTGCCGGAAGCGGGCGACCGCAGGAGTGCTTGGGCCGTAAATTTCGACGTCCTCCGTCGTGTCACCCACGTTCCGGAATTTGGCGAAGATCGCGAATTTTTTTCCCAGCGAGTATTCGCCCGAGAGGTCGAGGTACGTCCGCGCCACGGAATAGGTAAAGGTGCCGGGCTCGATGCTCCTCCCAGTCACGGCAGCCAGACGTTGGCGACCCCGGTAGTTCCAGTTGGCACTCAATTGGTATTTGTTCCGGGTGAAGCGAGCGCCCCAGTTGGCAAACTTCGGGCTGTAATTAAAATTGCTCGTCGCGGCCCCGGTCGCGCGCTGGATATTGCCATTGGCGAAGACCTGGGCGCCACGCGCCCACGAGGGAAGAAACGTCAGCGCCTGCTTGTAGCTCACATTGAAGCCGTCCATGCGCACCGAGCTGGCGATGTTAAACTGCGTCGAAACCTGGTCGTTGCCGTAGGTCGCCGGATCGAGGTCGTACAGCGCCAAAAACTCGGGTGTGGCCGGAAAGATCGTGTTGCCAAAGAAATTCTTGAACTCCCGCCGGAAGGCGCCCGCGGAGAGCAGGCCCACCCCGGGGAAATAGTATTCGAGCGAGAGCTTCACCGTCCGGGCGCGCCACGGCTTGATCCCGGCGTTGTTGACCGTGATCGTGCGGATCGCCACCGACTCGTTGTCGGTATTGGGCAGCGTGATTCCTCCGGTGTACTGCAACAAATCGGGGCGGCCGATCGAATGATAGTAGGCGGCCCGCGCGATGAAATTCTCCCGGAGGTTGTAGGAGGCGTTGAGGCTGGGAAACCACCGGAGGTATTCCTTGGTCACGTGCGCGCCGCGGTCGATGCTGGTGCGCTGCGAGGCCGCCAGCGCATCCGTCGTGATCAGCAGCGCCCGGCCATTGGCGCCGCGAATGATATTGCCGGCCGCATCGCGCTGATAGTTGCGGGTCGGATCGTTGCGCGGACCCTCGGCCTCGACATTGGTCTGCTCGGCCCGGACTCCGCCCACCAACCTGAGCCGATGCTCGAACAGGGCGAGATCGCCGCGAAGGTAGGCGGAGGAAACCACCTCCTCCGCGATCCGCGACTGGGCGACCGCGTTGAGGTAGGATTGGTTTCCGTTGACGGCAAAACGGCCCGGGTTCGCGCGGTAGTAGTCCCAGAGCTGCGGATGGCTCACCACCGGCGCGGGCGGAAAGCCGAGGGACGATGGCCGGTTGGCGATGCCCGCATCGAAAAACTGCGCCGCCAAATCGTCATTGCCGACGGGCGTCGTGCTCACGCGGCCATCCGCTCCGAGGTAGGTCAGGATCAGGGGAGTGCTGCGAATGTCGCGGATGGAATTGCTCACGTCCAGGCCGCCCTTGATCGAACCGGCGAGACGGCCCCATTTGAAATCGCGGGCCAGGTTGGCGTAGGCGCTGCGCTGGACGTCGACCGACAGGATGTACTGGCTTTGCGGATCGGCCAGGGCGTACGAGCGGATGTCATACGGATCGACCGGCGCGCCGGTGACGCCATCGGTGACCGTGATCCGGCCGGGTCGCAGGTAGTTGATGTCGGCGAACGAAACGGTGACCCCGGTGCGGCGCCCGAGCGACTGGCTGAAATAACCCTTGTCGACATCATGAAAACCGTCGCGCGACTGGGAGTAGCCCACGCCCGCCTGCGCCGCCCAGATCGGCCCGTTGTGCCGATACACCAAGGTCGGCGAGTAAGTGGCGGCGTCGCGCGAACGCGTCTGTAGCGTCACTCTCACCTCGCCGGCACCGGCGAATCCATTTGTAGACGTCGTCGTGAAATTTCCCGGCAGCACACGGTTGACGATGAAGTTCATCAACCGGTTGTCGAATTCGCTCCCATAGGCGGTGCGTTGGAGGGAAAAGGACGCCTGGTCGTGGCGCGAAAACTTGTAGTCAAGCGTCAGCCCGGCCGACGTGCGGGTCCGGCCGATGAAACCGTCGCGGACCAGGTAGTTGCTCAGGTACGGCTGACCGGGCGTGGTGTCGGGCAAGTTTCCGCCTGTCGCCGCGCCGGTCCCGCTCCAGGTGTTCGTCATGAAATCGCGCGGGCTCAGCGATTTCGAGGCACTGGCGGAGAAGCTGTAGCCAAACCGCTCGTTGACCGGCGCGACGTAGGCGACGTCAACTCCCGGGAGCACCTTGCGGGTCGGACTCGAGCGCGGCCCCACGGACCGGTGGAAATCGCGGGCGTTGTCGCGCATCGCGAGGAAGGTGCTGAAGGAGAAGAGCGGTTTCGACCGTTCGAAAGCGCTGCGCGGCACAAAATTGACCGAACCCGCGAGCGCCGCCCCGGGCGACTCCGGCGTGGGCGACTGGTTCACCTCGATCCGCGAAACGTTGTTGAGGGAAACTTGGTCGAGCGCCGCCGCGCGGTTGGTGCCCTGCTGGTTGGTGTTGGCGATGTTGAATCCGCCCATCGTCACCGGCACGTAATCGGACGACACGCCGTCCATCGACACCCGGCGCGCCTCCCCGCCGTTGTAATCCATCGTGATGCCGGGAATGAATTTCAGCACCTCGCCGGGGTCATTTTCCACGATCGATCCGAACTCATCGGCGGCGACAACCGTCTTGATGTTCCGGGCAAAACGCTGCTCGTTGATCGCCAGCGCGGCGGCATCCATCTCCTTCGAGGTGTTGACGACAAATTTATCCAGCTTGATCGGGCCCGCACCCGGGCCGGATTTTTCCAAACGCGCCGCCAGATCGATGTCGCGCCGCGCGCTCCGGCCGGCGATGACGACCACGGCCTCCTCCTGCACGTCCAAGCCGGTGAAATACGCCCGCACGGTCACCGGTCCGGCGGGGACATTATAGAAGCGGTATTCGCCCCCGGCGTTGGTGAACGTCTCGAGCTGCGTTCCCGTGATCGTGATCCGCGCTTTTTCGAGATTCTGATCGGTGCGGGAATTGAAGACCCGCCCGTCGATGCCGCCCGTCGCGACGGTTTGGGCGGCAGGGGAACAAGGCAGCGCCACGACGGCGCCGGCGAGGAGCCCGAGGGCGAGACAGCGGCGAAGCCCCAGGGGAAGAGTCAGGTGGACGGATTTCATTTGGAGCGGGGGCGTTTGGGCATGAGCCTGATTCTGAAGAGATTCTTTTGACTTCATTTTTCTGACAAGATTGCGGCCGGCAGCCGCTCCATTGGGTTGATGCGCATGGGGGCAAGTCTTCAGGGAGTGCGACACGCGATCCGACGGCTATTCTGTGCCGTCGGCTTTCTGCCACGCTTCGAAGATCGCCGCCATCGCCTGGGCGCGCTCCGGCAGCTGCCGGGAGAGATCATTCAACTCGGTGCGGTCCACGGCGAGGTCGTAAAGTTCCCACGGCCCGTCTTTGAGCGAGACCAGTTTCCACCGGCCCACGCGCACGGCCCGATTGCCCGCTGTCGCCCAGCAGAGCGACGCATGCCCGGCCCGCTGGCCGCTCCGCAACACCGGCAGCAGGCTCCGGCCCGCCAACGGCAGCACGCTGCGCTCGCCGAAGTGCTTCGGATATTCGACGCCGCCCACCTCGAGACACGTGGCCATGATGTCGGTGATATGCGCCAATTCCGCTGAAATGGCGCCGGGCTTCGCCACCACGCCCGGCCACCAAGCGATCAGCGGCGACGCGATGCCGCCCTCGTGATTCGTTTGCTTGTTCTGCCGAAACGGCGTGTTCGAGACGTTGGCCCACGGCGGGCCTCCGGTCACGAAGTTGTCGGCGGGGCCCGGCTGGATGCCCGGTTGGTTGCCGACCCTCGTCTTGGTCCCGTCGACGCGCCAGGTTTCACCCGGCTTGTCCAGCTCCGCCGTCCTCGACTGGTCGGACGCACCGTTGTCCGAGAGGAAAAGCACGAGGGTATTTTTGTCCGCGCCGGTGCTCCGCAGCGCCGCCATCACGCGGCCCACGCTTTGATCGAGCGTATCCACCTGCGCGGCGTAGACGGCCATGCGCTCGGCCTCCCAGTCCTGGTCCGTCGCGTCCGCCCAGGCGGGCACGCGCGAGTCGCGGGGCGAGAGTTTGGTGTTGGCGGAAATCAGCCCCTGCTCGATCAACCGCCGGTGCCGGCGCACGCGCAGTTCATCCCAGCCGAGCGTGCGGTAAAGCTCGCGATACTTCGCGATGTCCTCCGGTTTTGCGTGCAGCGGCCAGTGCGGCGCATAATGCGCCATATACAGAAAAAACGGCCGAGCTTGCGCCGCGGCGCCGCGGATGAAATCCACCGCGAAGTCCGTGATGAAGTCGGTCTTGTAGCTGCCTTCGGGCGGCAACGTGAAAGGCTCGCCGTCGCGGTGGAAGGGCGTCGTGCGCACCGCCTTGAAATAATTTCCCGGCCCCGTGTGCCCCGTGCTGCCGAGGAAGCGGTCCACGTGGCGCGCGATCATCGCGGGGTCGTGCCAGTTTTCCGCCGTCACCATGTCGAGCCGGCCCACCGCGCACGTCGCGTAGCCCGCCCGTTTGAACAACTCGAACGCCGTCACGCAGCGATCGTTGAGCAACCCCGTCCAGTTGAAGATTCCAACCTGGTGCGGGTGCAACCCCGTCATCAGTGCCGCGCGCGACGGGCCGCACAGGGCACAGTTGTAGAACTGCGAAAAACGCAGCCCGCCCGCGGCCAGCGTATCCAGGTTCGGCGTCTTAATCTCGCTGCCATAAACCCCCAGGTCGGAGAAGCCCATGTCGTCGGCGAGGAGGAGCACAATGTTGGGCTGCCGCGTTTCCGCGGCGGCGAAACTCGGAGACGGCAGCATGAGCGCGGCCCCGGCCAGCAAACGGAAATACGGGCGGAGCATTCGTTGCCAGCCCACGTGACCGAAGCTGAATAAATCGTTCCGCATCGGCCGTTACTTTGTGATCCCGCGCAGGTGTCGATCGAACCAATCCGCCAGCAGCGGAAGGTCCTCCGGCAGTTCCTTCCAGCCATGCTCCTTCCCGGGCCGGCGGACGAGCTGCACCTGGCTGACCCCGGCGTCGCGCGCCTTCTGCAGGAATATTTCCGATTGTTGGATGGGCACGAGCCGGTCGGCGTCGCCGTGAATGATCAAGGTGGGAGGAAGACTGGCCGTGACGAAATTGACCGGGGAGATTTCCCGGCCGAAGATCTGCCGGCTGTCCGCGGTGCCCGAGCGAGCGCCGAACGCGGGCTGGAATTTCTTCAGCACCCCGACGCCCACGGCGTCCTCGCCCGGCTGACCGTAATTGAGAAAATCCGTGGGTGGGAAAAAACAAGCGACGGCCTGCACCGCGCTGCTTTCCCGGTCGACCGGATCCTTGGCGTCCGCCCTGCCCGGCCCACCCTGGGTGCCCAGCGTGAGGGAGAGATGCCCGCCGGCACTGCCGCCCATGATGCCGAGCGCATCGGGGCGAATTCCATATTTGGCCGCATGATGGCGGACAAAGCGAACAGCCCGATGAATGTCCTCGACGATTTCGGGAATGATAAACCGCGGCTGCGATCCGTGCACGACGGCGAAAACGGTGTAGCCGCGATCGAGGGCTGGCTGAAACCAACCGGCGTTAACGGCATCGTGGCTAGAAATCCACCCGCCGCTCGCCATGAACAGCAGACCGTGACCATTCGGCTTGGCCGGCTGGAACACGTCGAGGGTCAGCGCCGTGCCAAACTTTCGGCCGTAGACGACGTCCTCCGTGCGGGAAACGGCGGCCCGATCTTGCGCCGCCCCGCGGACCTCGGACCCAATCAAGGTTGCGCAAACAAGGAGGGCGAGGACGACGCGTTGCATTGCGGTGAATCGTGGGGTGCGGGGCGGAACACAATGGTCGGGTGGAGCGGTTGCGCTGGCAAGATCTCGTTATGGCGGGCGCAACCAACGGGTGCATCTCCCGATTGTCGGTCTTCGGAGAGCTCGTGAATCCGACGGATCGGCGACACTCTTGTCGCCGTATTTGGGCGGCTGGAAAACCGCCGTCCGCGCGAACCGTCAACCGGCAGATGCGCCCATCGTGCCGACTCCCGCCGGGTGAAACTGGACTTTCTTCCGAAAAATCTCGATTCATTCGCAGCGTAATTTCGCGTCGCCCAGCGACGCCCCGACCCACCACCAAATCGTTCCGGCTGATCTGGAATCCAATAAAACCTGATCCGACCCTATGCACAAATTCATCGAACAACTCCCCATCGTTGACGTGCATGAGCATCATCTGCCCGAGGTCATCCTCCAGCGCGAAGTCAACCTGCTGCAACTGTTCCAGCAGAGCTATGCCGGCTGGGCGCAGGCCCGGCCGTATTGCCTGCCGTCCGAATCGCGCGATTCCGACCCGATGCTCGCGGGGGCCGGCCCCACGACCTGGGAATCGCTCGCGCCGTTTTTGGATCACAGCGGCTCAAATTTCTTCGTCCGGAATCTCGTGCGCGCCGTCGTCGAGTTGCACGGCGATGGCTCTGCGGAGATCACGCGCGACAACTGGCCGGCACTCGATGCCGCCGTGCGCGCGGCCCATCGCCGGCCCGACTGGCAGCGCGAGGTCCTGCACCGCGCGCGCGTCACGACCGTCATCACCGACGCCTACAACGACCCGCTGCTCGATCCCCGGCCCGCGCTGGGGGCGAACTACCGTTCAGTCATGCGCATCAACTCGCTCGCGCTGGGCTGGCATCCCGTTTCGCGCGATCACAACGGCAACAGTGCGCACGAACTCCTGCAACGCGCGGGCCTGAAAGCGGATTCCTTCGACGAATATCTGGTCGCCCTCGACCAACTCGTGGCCGGCCTGGCCGCGCGCGGCCAGGTCGCGCTGAAGAACGCACTCGCCTACGACCGCGACATCCATTTCGACGAGCCGGACGAAGGCCTGGCCCGCGCCGCCTGGGGCCGCGCCGCGCCGCCGCCAGCCGAACGGAAGGCGTTTGGTGATTTCATCGTGGATCATCTGTGCCGGATCGCCGCCACGCGGGATGTTCCGGTGCAGATGCATCTCGGCACGGGGATCATTCGCAGTTCGCACCCCCTCGGCGTCGCCGGGCTGGTTGAACGGCATCCCCGCACCCGCTTCCTCCTGATGCACCTCGCCTACCCCTGGAGCCGCGACCTGCTCGGGATGGCCTTCGTCTATCGCAATATCTGGTTGGATTTGACCTGGTCGTTCCTGCTGAGTCCGTCGCACTTCAAGCTGGCGCTGCACGAGGCGATTGAGGTGCTGCCCAACGAATCCCGCATGATGCTGGGTGGCGACAACTGGCACGTGGAGGAAACCTACGGCGCGATGCAGACGGCGCGGCAACTGATTGCCGAGGTGCTGGAGGAAAAATTGGCCGCGGGGTATTTCAGCCGCGCCACGGCCGAGCGGCTCGCGCGGCGAATCCTCCACGACAACGCCCGCGATTTCTTCCGGCTCGACTGACGGCGATCCTTCTGACCGCTGCGGGAGGTCTGGTAATACTCCTTTGAATTCTGAGCCGCTTCGAATGGGAGGACGCCCCTCTTGGAGGCGGGGTGCCCCCAACCCGCGAGGCGCGCGCGGCGAAACCCAACCCGGGGAATCGACTTCGGTTTCTTCACGGCTCGGCGGTTTCTCTCCGCCGCGCCGCGCGATGGGCGCCTGGCATGCGCCCTTCCTTCGTCACCGGGCGTTTCTGGCCTCGACGCGTCCTCGCGCGGTGCCAACTCTCCGGGCCGTTACCATGCCCCGTCAGCCCCGGAATAACGCCCAACGCTCCACTCGCCCAAGGCGAGCCAGCGCCCGCCCGTCCTGCGGCGGGTTTCTTCTCCGCGCCCTCCGCGAGCTCCGCGTTGCAAGATCCAGGTGCGGCGCGGCGGTTGGAAATTTTTCTGTCCGGAATCTTTCTGTCCGGAGTGTCCGGATCAAAAGACAGGGAAGACAGAAAAAATATTTCCACGCCGTTCAGTCCTTTGGCCCAGGGAACACACGAAACCTGAATTCTCTTCCGTGTGTTCCGTGGGCCATCTTCTCTTCGCTCATGTGGCCGCGGCCTTGGCGAACGGACAGCCCCGGGTTTCAGCATAGGTATGAGTGAATCCAACAAGGCGGTTTTCTTGTCGTATGCCTCGCAGGACGCCGACGCCGCGCGTCGCATCTGCGAGGCGCTGCGCGCGGCCGGCATCGAGGTGTGGTTCGACCAGAGCGAGCTTGTCGGCGGCGACGCGTGGGACGGGAAAATCCGCCAGCAAATCAAGGAGTGCGCGCTCTTCCTGCCGATCATCTCCGCCAACACGCAGGCGCGGCCCGAGGGATATTTCCGGATCGAATGGCGGCTCGCCGACCGGCGCACCGAGGCGATGGGGAAATCAAAATCATTTATCGTCCCCATCACCATCGACGACACGCGCGACAGCGGCGCCGACGTGCCCGACTCGTTTCTCGCCGTGCAATGGACGCGCCTGCCCGCCGGCGAGACGAGCGCGGCGTTTTGCGCGCGGGTGAAGGCGTTGTTGGGAGGTCCGGACGGGGCACGGGTCTCCCGACCCGAGGTTTCAGCAAACACGGGTCAGGAGCCCCGTGCCACTTCGACGGTGCGCCGCGTCCCCGCGCCGGTATGGATCGCGGCGGTGGTCGTCGGGCTCGGAGTTGCCGGCTTCGTGGCGTTGCGCCCAACGCCAAATGCGGGCGCAGGGACGCGCACGCCCACCTCCGCGAGCGCCTCCGCACCGCTCTCCGAAGCCCGCCAGCTCATCGTCAAGGCCCGCTTCATTTTTCAGGAGGGGGACGACGCGATGAGCGAAAGTTTCTCCACGGCCGAGGAACTCCTCAAGAAGGCCGTCGCTCTCGATGTCGCCAACGCTGAAGCTTGGGCCGTTTACGGCCAGTTGTCGGCCGACATGTATCGGATGGCGTTCGACCGCACCGCATCCCGCCTTGCCTCGATGCGCATGCAAGTCGAGCGCGCCATGCGACTCGATCCGGATTCAATCGATGCGCGGGTGGCCCAGGCCTCGGCAGCGGACTACATCGGGCTTGATCAGGCTATTACCGAACGCGACCTGCGCGCCCTCGCGCAGCAGGCACCGAGAAACTATCAAGTGCTTCGTGTGCTCGGACGCAAATTAGGCCGCTCCGGCAAGGTCGATGAGGCGTCAGCCATGTTCGACCGCGCTGCTGCCTTGGCGCCAAACGATGGCTCAGCCTGGTGCGACTCGGTCGCCTATCTGCTCGCCGCCGGCCGGTTTATCGAGGCCGAGGACTTGCTTGCCCGCTCGCTTGCCCGCCAGCCTACCGGGCGTGCCCTCGGGTGGGAATTGATCGTGCGCTTATTCTGGCGCGGCGATCTGGCCGGCGCTAGTGCGGCGCTCGCCAAATGGCCGGCGTGGAATTTTCTCGAGGACCGTGGCGGCGCGATCGCCGGTTTTGCGGCGCTCATGCTGCGAGATCCGGGCAGGGCTCTCGCCATCTACCAACGCATGCCTCGCACCTACCTCCATTCGTTTGTATTTTCGGGACCCCGTGCCGTACTAACGGCCTTCGCTCACGAGGCCGCCGGCCACCGCGAGGCTGCACAGGCTGACTGGCAGGCCGCGCTGCAGGCCGCGGATCACGAGATCGCCGCCAATCCAGCTGACGGCCATGCTCTCTATTGGCGCGCTTGGGCGCTCGGCAAGAACGGGCAGATGGCAGCAGCCGAAACTATCCGCCTGCAATTGGAACAGCGTGGCTGGACGCCGGGGACCTACTTCTCGCCGGAGGGCGGGCTGGCCGGACTGGCCCTGCTGTTGGGGCATCGCGACCAAGCACTCGCCATCTTGGAAAAGGCCGTCCAGTTGCCTGACAAGTCCGAGATGTTATTCAAGAACTATTGGGTGAACTACCCGCTCACGGCCAAGGTGCTCGAGCTCAATCCGCTCTTCGATTCGCTCCGTGAAGACGAGCGATTCAAGCAACTCGTTGCCCGTGCACCGAAGCCTGCTGCGGCGGCGACCGCTTCCGACCCGAAATCCATCGCCGTGCTCGCGTTCAAGGCCATCGGTGGCGACAAGGAAAGCGAGGGGTTTTCCGAGGGCATCAGTGAGGAGTTGCTCAATCTGCTCGCCACGGTGCCGGGGCTGCGCGTGGCGGCGCGGGCCTCGGCGTTCTACTTCAAGGACAAGAATGCGACCACTCAGGACATGGGCCGGCAGCTCAACGTCGCCTACCTCGTCGACGGTAGCGTGCAAAGTGTCGGTACCAT
This sequence comes from Opitutaceae bacterium, assembly GCA_005792355.1. Lineage (GTDB taxonomy): Bacteria > Verrucomicrobiota > Verrucomicrobiia > Opitutales > Opitutaceae > ER46. The sequence continues at coordinate 43,488 of SXSC01000082.1, read as the reverse complement.
GGCGCGCGTGACGGCGCGGCTCAGCCGGGCGGATACGGGCGATTTGGTCTGGAGCAAAAAGTTCGATGGTGAGCTGAAGAACATCTTCGCCTTGCAGGATGACATTGCCGGCGGGATTGCGGAGAACCTGAAGCTCAAGCTCGTCGGCGCGGCGCGCGCGGCGAAGGAAGTGAATCCGGAGGCGTATCGGCTTTTCTTGGAAGGCCGGTTTTTTTGGAATCTGCGCACCAAGGATGGCTTCGCGCAGGCGGAGGCCGCGATCAAGAAGGCCATCGCGCTCGCCCCGGAATTTGCCCAAGCCCACGCCGCAATGGCGGACCTGCTCGTGATGCGCAACACCTATGCCCTTCAAGACGGGCAGATAGATCGAGTCGCGCCGGACGACATTGCGCGGGCCAGGGCTGAGGCGCAGCGCGCCATCGACCTCGATCCCGCGTTGCCCGATGCTTATCCCGCGCTGGCCTACTGCCTATTTCTCGAAAAGCGCTTCGCGGAATCCGGGCAGCAGTTTCAGAAGGCCTTGACGTTAAGTCCCACCAACGCGGTGGCTCACGCCTGGCACGCGATCCTGCTGCTGAGCCAAGGTCAGCTCGACCGGGGCATCTTGGAATATGTCACAGCGACGAAGCTCGATCCCTTGGCTGCCGTGAACCTCACCACCTACGCTGAAGCCAACTTCTACGCCCAGCGCTTCGACGACGCGCTGAACATCTCGGATCGCGCGAAGTCCCTGCGGTCGGACTATATGCCCATCCTGGGTCAGCAAGCACGGGTGCTGTTCGCACTCGGTCGAAAAACTGAAGCCGTCGAGACGGCGCGACTGGTTCGGCAGCATCGCGACAAAAACCCGCGGCGCGATGCGGACAGCTCGGCGATTTGGGTGCTGTGCCAGGCGGGGCTTCGCGAGGAAGCGGTCGCCCACGCGGATGAATACCTCAAGGTCCTCCCGGAGACGAGCCCGCAGCGGGGTTTCGTGCTCGGTGCGTTGGGCCGTTTCGACGAAGCGCTGCCTTATCTTGAGCGGACGCCACTAGTGATCTGGCGCCGTTTATATTGGGATTCAATGTGGGACCCACGGCGCGAGGACCCGCGTTTCCAGCAACTCCTGGTGAAGCTCGGCTGCGCCGCGGAATACAAGGTCGCCCGCGAAACGCTCGCGCGGATGACCAGGGAGGCGGCGGCGAAGAAATGAATTCGGCGGAAAGCAGCGTCCTTCTCTCTGCCTGAGGACATGATGGGCGGTTTGGTCAATGCCCCGGAGCCCGCTAAAAGACGGGTAAGCTTTCTCCGGGGATGGCAACGGGGAGAGCGGAGTGAACACTCGCCCTGCGCTTGGCCATCCCGAGGCAAGCCTCGGGGCATCATGGCCAAGCGACCGCTGCGCGGATCGGGCTCGTGGAATCGCCGGCCAGAACGTGGCAGGCCACGGGGAATGGACCCACCTGCGATTCACGACGAGGAGGTTGGAGGAGTCCGGCCTGCTGAAGAACTTCGCGTTGCAGCCGGTGCGGGCCTGCACGCGGATGGGTTGATAACCGGCGCGAGCCCGTGACCTTTGATACGCCCGCACGTCTCCTCGCTCATGCACTCCGCGATTAGTTGGTTCAATCCATCCTGCTTTTTTCTCCCGGCGCGGTCCACGAGTGGAGTCCGCCCAATGAACAAACCCAGAGGCTCCGCTCTTCGGGTGCTGGCGATCATTCTGCTTGGGTCTGCGCCGGACGCGGCGCCGGCCTCCGCTGCGACGGAGGCCAAGCGCGGGGTGTCCACGGATCGGCCGGTCAGTTACGAGGCGTTCGGCGCGGTGGGCGACGGGTTGGCGGACGACCTGCCGGCCATCGTCGCGGCGCACGCCTTCGCCAACGCTCACGGCTTGTCGGTCAAGACAAAGCCCGACGCCACCTATCACCTCGGTCGCCGGGCCCTCACCGCGATCATCGCCACCGACACCGACTGGAGCGTGTCGCGGTTTGTCATCAATGATACGGACGTCGAAAATCACCGCGTATCACTCTTCGCCGTGCGTTCGCTGCTGAAGCCCGTGGTGCTGCCAATTCAGCGCCTGACGCGGGATCAGCGGCTCCTCGACGTCCAACCGCCCCGCGACTGCTGGGTGCGGGTGGAGAACGGTCGCAAGCGGGTCTACATTCGAAAGGGCCTGAACCAAAACAACGGCGCACCCCAGCGCGATTGCTTCATCTTGCGCCGCGACGGAACGATCGAAGGCGCCATTGACTGGGACTACGACACGATCACGCGAGTTGAGGCCCAGCCGATCGATGAGCGACCGCTGGTCCTCAAGGGCGGGATTTTCACGACCACGGCCAACCGCATGAAGCAGGACAAAGGTTACAATTACTGGTTGCGCAATATCGCCATCACCCGCTCGAACACGACCGTGGAGGGCTTGACCCATCATGTCGTGGGCGAGACGGAAGTCGGCCATCCGTACAGTGGGTTTCTCGCGGTCAGCAGTTGCGCCAATGTCACGCTGCGCGACTGCTTTGTCACGGGCCACAAGACCTACTCGACCATCGGCGCCGCCGGCAAGCCGGTGAGCATGGGCACCTACGACTTGAGCGCGAACGAGGTGGTCAACTTCACGATGGTGGGGTGCCGCATGGACAACATCTGCGACCCCACGCGCTGGGGCGTGATCGGGACCAACTTCTGCAAAAACATCCTGCTGGAGAACTGCGTGCTGTCCCGCATGGACACGCACCAGGGGGTCTCCGGGACCTACACCCTGCGCGGCTGCACGTTGGGTCACGCGGGACTGAACGCGATCGGCCGGGGCACGTTGACGGTGGAGAATTCCACGCTGAACGGCCGGTCCTTCATCAGTCTCCGCGGCGACTACGGCAGCACGTGGGAGGGCGCCGTGGTGATCCGCAACAGCCGCTGGATTCCCGCCTGCGGCGCGACGGTCCAGCCCACCCTCCTCTCCGCCAGCAACGACGGGCAGCACGACTTCGGCTATCCCTGCTTCATGCCGCGGGAAATCACCATCGACGGGCTGGTGATCGACGACCGAAATGTGCCCAAGGATTACCAAGGGCCCTACCTCTTCACGGACCCGGACGGTGCGAGCGCGCCGGAGGCAAATCGGCCGTTCCGCTACCAGCTGACCGAACAGGTGACGCTCCGCAACCTGACGATCTCCAGCGGGCGAAAACTCCGGAAGTCCCCGGACCCCGATTTCGCCCTGCGCGTGCGCGTGATCGAGACGAACTGAAAATGGGCCCGGTCCACTTCACCCGCGGACACGTTTCCCGATTTTCCGATCGACGATCGGCCTGACCACGTCGGATCGGCCCCGATCAACAATCGACTGACCCCGTCGGAGCGGTCTCGCCGACCGTCACGGCGTGCGCGACGTGAGTGCCCCACTCACCGGCGGCTGCACTCCTCACCGCGGCGGGGATTTGTCAGGTGCCGGCAACCGTGCGGCAAAAATCGCCAGGCTGCTGCCGACCGCGCGACCCCGTGGATTGTCGGAAGAGGTGTTGACGAGGCGGCCCTTGAGCGTGGCGGGATCCTGCATCGCGAGGGTGGTGGAGCCGCCGCCGTCGAGATTCAGGGCCTGCGCCACGTGATAGTCGTTGATCAACCGATCCGCGACTTCCGCCACCGTCATCCCGCCCGAACCGGCGGCCTGATCGGCGGTGAACAGCACCAACGTTTTCAGATTCGCCGTCACTCCCGCGGCCGTGCGCGCGCGGGGCAGGGCATACCACGAGTTCGTGTCCGAATAGGCCGTCGAGGGATTCAGGCCGCCCGCGACGCCGGAGTAGGAAGGGATCGTCTTGGCGCCGTCGGTGACAATCTGAGCGCCGCCCGAGAGGGCATTCCAGAGTGGCACGCGGGGCAGTGTCTGCCGGTTGCCTGGATGGGCCGGATCGCGACGCACGAGGGTGACGCGGTTGGCGGCGTCGATGTTGAGCGCCGGGGCATAGGCGACGATCGCGTAGCTCTGGTCCGCGTACGCGCGCCCGACCGGCTGCGGCTCGAACGGCGAATAGACCTTCCCTTGCGACGCGGCCAGGCCCACGACCTCGACGTCGGTTTCGTCGGACGGAAACGGCACGAAGAAGTGAACGTTGACGGCGAGCTGGGCTTTCTCCTGCAGCAAAAAATCCATGGTCGTCTGCCGCACGGTGTCACGGCCGCCGCCCGGTGGGGTGAGTTTGAACGAGAGGCCCGGTGCCGACAAATCCACCAGCACCACGTGCATCCGGACGTTGCGCGGCGAGGTTTCGGATCGCGCAATGAGGGTGATGCCGCGGAACGGGTGGGTGACGATCGCATCCGCCCCGGCCGCTGTCAGGCAACCCGTCACACCTGCCAGCAGCAGACCGAAGACATGGCGCAATGGAATCATGATGCCTCAACGTAGATGCGCCGCCGGCCGCGACGCGAGGCCGCCGTGGACCACCGGAATTGACGGCTGGGGCCGATCCAAGGGGGTCAGTCCGGAATGGCGCATAAGTTTTTGGCGGGCGGCGATAGCTGTTACGATGGCAATTCTCGCGGTCGACAGGGACTTTTGGCAAAGGAATGGGTGGCAAGGGGAATGAAACGTCGGTGGAATTATTCCTCTGCCACCGATTCCTTTGCCATCCTGCCCCACCGCCCACCGCCGAAAGCGGACCCGCAACCTCCAGGGAACGACCGTGAGCCTCGCCGCCTCCCGGGCGCAATCGTCCGATCCAAGGGGGACAGTCCGGAATGGCGCTTAAGTTTTTGGCGGGTGGCGATTGCTGTTACGATGGCAAATCTCGCGGTCGACAGGGACTCTTGGCAAAGGAATGGGTGGCAAGGGAATGACACGTCGGCGGATTTTTTCCTCTGCGGGTGGCAAGGGGGTCAGGCCGATAGTTGCTACTTCGCCGGCGGGTCGTCGGTGCGGAGGAAACTTGCGGCTGACGGGCTCTCCCGCGGCACCCAAATTCTGGAATTCAAAAACTAGCGACTAGCGGACTGACCCCGGCGGATCGGCTACAGAGATCACGGAGGGAAAAGAGAGGCCACAGAGCGGAGGAGCGGCGTTCTTTTCCGGTGGTATTCTCTGTGACCTCCTGCCGGGCCTCAGTGACCTCTGTGACCAGCGGTTTGATTCCTTCGGTTGCGGTTGACGCGTTAGGAAATTTCCGGGCTAAAATGGGCCGCCAAGGAGGGAACCCCGGGTGGGCGCCGCCTCAGTTCAGCAGCAGGTGGAAGACGCGCAAGGCGGTACCGATGCTGGCGGGGTTGCGGGCGCCGGCGAGGCGGACGCGAACGGTGTGGCGTCCTGGCGCGAGCTGGTCGTCGAGGATGACGGACCAAGGAAGGTGCAGGCTGCGGCTCCAACGGGTGAAGGTGTCGACCGTCCGGGTCTCGCCTCCGTCGACGCTGAATTCGATCACGCCGGCGTCGGGTCCGGAGGTGACAAACAGGCCGGCGCCCGTGCCCTCGAAGGTGAACTCGAATTCGGCACCCGCCTGAGTACCGACGACCGCGGGCACATCGACGAAGCCCGCGCGGGTGGCCTTGCCGTCGGCTGGGCGCCAGGCCGTTTCGCGGGTGAAACCGCTGACGAGCCGGATGTCGGAGAGCGGTCCGAAGCGGCCGCGGAAGTAGCTGTTTGGATCGAGCGGTGAGGCGGGAAGCGGATGCGGAACTGACCGGGGAGACGGCGGGCCGGCGAAAGCGGCGTCAAGCATTCGCGCGATGCTGTGGGCGTAGACCTGATGGCCGAAAGGCGACGGGTGGAGGTTTTTGAAGTCGTCGGCCCAGGTGAACTGGTTGGCGGCGATGCGCTCGGTGACCTCGCGGGCGAGATCGATCGAGGGGTGGCCGTAAGCGGCGGCGACTTTTTCGTGCTGGGCGATCGCGACCGGCACCCGGCCATGGCGGTAGGCCTCCATGTGCTCCGGCATCACGAAGTGCATCTGCACGATGTCGCTGAGGGGGTTGACCGTGCGCGCATGGCGCACCACGCCCTCCAGACCGCGCAGCATCCGCTCGGGTTGGTCGGGAATGTTGCTCGCGTCGTTGACGGCGGCCTCGACAAAAAGCAGATCGATCGGGCCGCGGGAAAGCACGTCGCGCCCGAGGCGGAAGGCGTGCGGCACGGAGCCGAGCGACCCGATGCCGGCGCCGATGAAGTCGAACTTGGTCTCCGGAAATCGCCGCCGCAGATCCTGCATCACGAGGTCGCGCCAGCCGGACATGGCCGTGATCGAGCCACCGAGGAAGGCGACGCGGCCGGTCTTGGCGCGCTCGAATTTCGCGCGGGCGTTGCCGAGCCCGGAGCGGAGCGTGAAATACTCGCGACCCTGCGGCAGCGCGGCGGGGTCGTAGCTGAGCGTGCGCGCGGCGGAGCGCTCGCGGAGCTCGAGAGTCTGGCCGGCGCGGAGCCGGCCGCGGAGCTCCCCGGCCACGGGTTCGAGCGGAAGGGAGGCGCCGTGGTCGCGACCGGCGAAAGGATCGGCGAGGCGCGGTTCCTGAGCGGCGGTGGCGTAGTTGAATTCCGGACGCGCGTGGATCGGACGCTGCCGCAGGGTCCACCGGTCGCCGCGGTCAAGCGAGAGGTGGAGCTCTTTGCCCTGGCCCCAGAGCAGGCCGCCGAGGAGGCCGTTGCCGAGCGGGATGGCCTCGTCCCATTTCTCGATGGGCGCCTCGAGCGTGAGCCGCATCGGCCGGTTGGTGGCGGCGAACGGGAGAGTGGTCGCGAGGAGGAGCGGGAGCAGCTTCATCGGGTAATGATTGGGGCGGTCAGGGCGGGCAGGTGCCAGTCAATGCGACTGCGATCGCGGGGCAATGCGATTGACGGTGAGCTCGTTCACCTCCGGTGGCACCGGCCGGTCGGCGCGATCTCACCCGCACTGCTTGCCGGCGGAAGACTGACGGACCGACGCCAAAGCGCCCCGCGCGCGGTGCGAAACGTCAGCTCGATCGCGCCGACGCCACCGTCGAGCCGCGCGCGGGCAATCGGCCCCGCATCGTCCGGATTCTTCACGGTCACGACGGCCACCACACCCGAGCGAGCCAGGCGACCGGCATCTGAAACGGGCAACATCGATCCCGTGGTCATGGCGTCAAAGCAGTCCGAGCCGGGTCGCGATCGTGAGTTGCCCGGCGATCAAACAGTCGTCGGCGTCCAGCGCCGCCAGCGGTGCGCGGGTTCCCAAGACATGAAGCGCATGTTGGCAGGCGGCCAGCAGCGGTCCGGCGCCAACGAGCGTGATGGGCGCGTCGGGCGCGGCGAGATCCCGCAGCTCCGCGCCGATCAGCAGTCCGCTCAAATAGTGATAGTTCTCCGTTGCTGTCGCATTTTCGAGCAGCGCGCGCGTGCGCACGCGGAAGGCGGCGTGAAGCAGGTTGCCCGCGGCACCGGCCCGCACGCCCGTCGCGAAGCCGGTGAGATTTTCCGGCCGGCGGAGATCGGAGCCCGCCGCCACCGAGTTCGCCAAAACGCTTTTGCCCGACAGCAGGTCGAAGAACTCGCCTGTCATATAGGTCCGAAAACCGACCGCGTGGGCGCCGCGCACTTCCACGTGTTTCGAATGGGTGCCGGGAAAGACAAACCAACGGCTGCGCTCGGGCGCAGCGTCGTGGGCGGCGCCCAGGGCGCACGCGCCGATGAATTGCGTCTCTTCGCCGCGCATGACATCGTCGCGGCTCCGCACACCGGAGATGAGGACGACCGGATGGGGAAAATCCTCACGCGCGGCGACGCGTTCCACGGCCAGACCCGAGCCGTCGATGGCCAGTGGCAGATCGCCGTAAGGGAGCTCGCGCATGCCGATCGACGACGAGGCCATGCCGGAAATCACCAGCGGGATGTCCGCCAGCGAGGCAGCGGTCTCGTCGGCCATCCGGGCGAGGTGATGTTCGATGACGCGCGAGAAATGACTCCAGCGATCCTCCGGCTTCCCGCCGGCGGCCTTCCACGCGGCAAAGGTAGCCGCGATGCCTTGCTCACCCCGGCTTGCGGCGAGGATCCGACGAGTTTCCTCCTCGACCAGTCGCAGGCGAAACGCGGAGGTGCCCCAGTCGCAGCTCAGGAACCGCCGGGTGGGTGGGGATGCCAGTGCGTTCATGCGAAGTTGGCGTCGAAGCGCGCGTTCCATTCGATGCCGAGGCCGGGCGCCTCGGAGATGTGATACTCGCCCCCCTTTCGCATGAGCGGGGTATGCAGAAAACTGTTCGCGGTGTCAAAGACGTGCGGGTTGAACTCGCAGAGCGAACAGTTCTTCGCGGCGGCGGCGTAATGCAGCGCGGCCGCGATCTGCGGCCCCATCGCGATGCTGAGGTGCGGAACGATTTCCCCGGAGAACGCGGCGGCGATGCGCCACGAACCGGTGATGCCGCAGCGACCGAGATCGGGCTGGAGCACACCGACGAAAGGAAGAAACGGGCGCAGCTCCCGCAGGCTGCGGTAACTCTCGCCGAGCGCGAGCGGAGTGCGAAGGGCGGCCGCGAGGGCGGCGTGGGCTTCGACCTCCTCGGGATAGAGCGGGCACTCCAGCCAGCGGGCGTGGCGCGCATCGAGCTCGCGCCCCATCGAGATGGCGCGATCGGGCGGAAGATGCCAGAGCGCGTCGACGGCGAACCGCATCGTGGCGGGCAGACGATCGGCGATGGCGAGGAGGTCCCGCCACTCGCTCTCGTAGTAGAGCTTCACGATCGAGATGCCCTCGTCGGCGTAGCGGGCGGCAAAGGCGGCGCGTTCCTGCGGGCCTTGGCCGGAGGTGCCGCTGAGGTAGACGGGAATGCGGAATTTCGGCTGGGCGCACAGCAGCGCGCAGACGGGTTTCCCCGCGATCTTGCCGGCGAGATCCCAGAGCGCGAGGTCCACGCCGCTAATCGCATCGAGCATGAAGCCACCGTTCTGGCCGCGCACGCGCATGGTGGCATACATGCGGTCCCAGAGCGCGGCGATCCGCTCGACGGTGCCGTCGAATTCCTCGCGCTCGAGCGCCGGACGCAGCAGGTGCGCGACGATGCTGCACGCGACCTCCGGCGCCAGCGGCGCCTGCGCCTCGCCCCAGCCGACGAGGCCATTCTCCAGCTCCATGCGCACGAGCGCCGTTTCGAAGTTCTCCGAGTAGAGCACCGGATAGGCGGTCGACCAGCGGTAGGCGCACTCACCGCTGAGCGACGTAGGCGAACCCGCGGTGCCGCGTGAACGCGCGATATCACGCGGCAGACGAACCGGGATGGCTTGGACGGATTTGATACGCATGGCGCTAGGCGGCGATGGGCTGACGGACGAAGCGACGGGTGAGGAGATAGGAAACGGGATGCAGCAGGCCCATGATGACGAAGATGGCGCCGTAGCCAAACCCCTGCACCACGTGACCGGTCATCCAGACGAAGAGCGTGCCGCCGAGCCCCGTGCCGAAGGCGAGCAGACCTGAGGTGGCGCCGATGAGGTGCTTGGGAAAGAGATCGTTGGTGAGTGTGTTCTGATTCGTCTTCCACGCCATGTGCGCGAAGGTCACCACGCAGATCAGCCCGATGGTCACCGCGCGGGACGGCGCGTGATGAATCGCCAATGACACCGGCATGAGCAAGGCGCACGGCAACATCACACTCAGGCGCGCCGACAACACCGGTTTGCCGCGGGCCACCAGGCGGCCACTGAGCCACCCGCCGGAAAGCGCACCGAGATCAGCCGACAGATACGGAATCCACGCGAGCATCCCCATCTCGACCATCGTGAAGCCGCGCTGCTCCACGAGATACTTGGGCAGCCAGAAGAGATAGAACCACCACACCGGATCCGAGAAGAAGCGCGCGGCCATCAGGCCCCACATCTGCGGATACCGGGCGAGCTCCCGCCACGACACGCTGCCCGCCTTGGCCGTTGGCGCCGTCTCCGCCAGCACGAGCGCCCGCTCGGCGTCGGTGATGCGCGGGTGTTTGTCCGGCGAGTGATACAGCAGGAGCCAGAAGAGCAGCCAGACGAACCCGAGCGCCCCCGTCAGCGCAAACGCGGGCCGCCAGCCGTAGTGGGAGTAAATCCAGGTGACGAGCGGCGGGGTGATGATCGCGCCGATGGCCGCGCCGCCCTGGATCAGCCCGTGCACCAGCGCGCGCTCCTTCGCCGGATACCATTCGCTCACCACGCGAAAGGCCGCCATGAAGTTGCCCGACTCGCCCAAGCCGAGCAGGAAACGCAGCACGCCCAGCGACCACACGCCCACCGCGAGCGCGTGCGACATGTTGGCGAGGGACCACCAGACGATGAAAACGCTCAGCGCCAGCCGCGCGCCCCAGCGGTCCACGAGAAAACCGGACCCGACATACATCACCGTGTACGCCGCCAGAAACGCCGTGAGGATGTTCGAATACTCCACGTCGGAAATGCCGAGCTCCTTGGTCAGCACGGGCGCGAGCACCGACAGCGTCTGCCGGTCGACGTAGTTGATGACCGTGGAAAAAAACAGGAACGCGGCGATTCCCCAGCGCAGATGAGGAATCTTCGTGATCATTTCCGGACCGGAAATTCCGCCAGGAGATCGCCGAGCATCGTGTCCACGTCACGCTCCGTGAACGCATCCATCTCCGGCAAAGGTGCGCGCACGTGCCGCGCGTCGGCGATGCCGCGTCGCGCGAGCACATGCTTGGTGAGCCGCATGCGATAAATCGTCTGCGCCACAAGGAGCGGCAGGCTCAGTCGATAGAGCCGTCGCGCCTGCGCCTGCTCGCCGGCCGCATACGCGCGCCACAGCGCCACGTGCAGATCCGTCAGCTCCACCGCCGGCATCGCGCCACACGCGCCGCGAGCCAACTCGTCGATGATGTAGCGCGCCCCGCCGCCGCCAAAAACGCCCCGCACGCTCGGGATGCCCGCCCCCCGCAGCGCCGTGATGGCCGGACCCGAGGGCAGAGTTTCCTCCTTGATGTAGGTGATGGCCGGAATATTCGCCGCGATTTCGATGATGGCCTTCGCGCCCAAGCCTGCGCCGGTTGGCACGGGGGCGTTCTGCAAAATGATCTCCGCTCCCGGCAAACCGGCCGCGACGTGCCGAAAGAAAGTCCGATGCGCCGTGACGTCCGACCCCAAGCCCACGGGCGCCATGATCATGAGGTGCCGGATGCCGTGCTTCAGGGCGATGGTGCCGGCGGCGACGACCTCCGCAGCCGTGGGCGCGCTGGCCCCGCCGACGAGCGGCACCTTTCCGCCCGCCTCCTCCGCCACCATCGCCAGCAGTTGCTCGCGCTCCGGCAGCGAGAGGTGGCTGTATTCGCTCGCCACCCCCGGAAACACGAGCCCATGCGCTCCCGCCTCGAGGGCGAAGCGGAGCACACGGCGCTGCGCCGCGAGATCGAGCGTGTTGTGATCGGTGAAGAGCGTCGGAATGACGGGATAGATACCTTGGAGCACGGTGAAAACAGGTTGGGCGGCACGCGGTCGGCGGTGAGGGGCGGACCGATTCAGAGCGTGACGCTGGTGGTGAGGGCGAATTTCCGCGGGGAGAAATGATATTGGAAGTAGCAGGAAACGCAGCGCGAAGGGGCACTCACGACATAACCAAGACGAAGTTGAGGGTTGCCTGGCAATCGCGAAGTCGGTGAAATCGTTCACCGTGCCAGGTACCCCCAAACCCGTAGTCACCCTCAAGGACGTCGCCGCGCGGGCGAAGGTCTCGCTGGCCACGGTGTCCTACGCACTGCGCCAGCATCCGAAGATTCCGGTCGCAACCCGCGAACTCATCGCGACGGCGGCGCGCGAGCTCGGTTATCGGCCGAATCCGCGCGTCGCCAGTCTCATGGCCCACATCCGCGGCGCGCACTCGCGTTCGTACCGGGAGCGGCTGGCATTTGTGTGGGTGCACACGAGCCGCGCCGAAGCACGCCAGAACTCGTTTCTGAAACTGGTCTTTGCCGGTGCGCGGGAACGCGCGACGCAGATGGGTTTTGCGCTGGAGGAATTTTGGACGGCCGATCCCGGGATGACGGACCAGCGCCTCGAGCAAATCCTCCGGGCGCGCGGCATTATCGGCGTGGTGCTTTCTCCGGTGACGACGGCGGAGGCGGCGGTGACGCTCGGGTGGAACTGGCGGCATTTTGCGCCGGCGGTGATTGGCAATGTCACCTGGACGCCGGAACTGCATCATGCGGGACACCATCATTTCCTCGCGATGCGTCTGGCGCTGCTGAAACTCGCGAAACTCGGCTGCCGGCGGCCGGTGGCGCTGATTGAGGCGACGGTGCACGAGCGAAACAAACACGCCTACGTGGCGGCTTTTCTGGCGCACCGTCCGCAAGCGGCGTCGGCGCGCGGCCTGGTGCGGTTGGTCACGCGTGGGGACACCACCGACTTGGGGCCGTGGCTGCGGGCCGCGCGGCCGGATGCGTTGATCCTCAGCCATGCCGATCTCGTCGATCTACCCGGAGTCAGCAAGGCGGCGAAGGAACTACGCGGGCCGCGGGTTACGCTTTATTGGAGCAAAGATACGCCGCGCGGGATCGGCGGCATCGACCAGTGTCAGGACCGCGTTGCCGGGCACGCGGTCGATCTCGTGGCGGCGCAGCTCAACGCCAACGAGACTGGCGCGCCCGACCTGCCGCGCATGATGTTGTTTCCCGGGCGGTGGGTGGAGCCCCGCTTTCCAGAACGCACGGTCCAGGCAGGGGCGTGAGGTCACGCGCGTTTCGCCCACGGCGGCGTTGTCAACGGCGCGCGGTTCGCTTCACCTGAATTCAACCGTGATGAAAATTTCCTTCGGCCAGACACCCGACGGCGGCGCCACCCACCTCCACACCCTGCAAAACGCGCGGGGCTTCCGGGCCGACATCGCGGACTACGGCGGCACCGTGGTGAAGCTCTTCGCGCCCGACCGGCACGGCCAACTCGCCGACGTGGTGCTCGGCTTTGAGGGCGTGGCGGACTACGCCGCGCATTCACCCTACTTTGGCTGCATCGTCGGCCGGGTGGGCAACCGGATCGCCGGCGGACGCTTTTCGCTCGACGGTCGCGACTACATTCTCGCCCAAAACAATTCGCCCGCCGGCCTCCCCTGCTGCCTGCACGGCGGGATTGAGGGCTTTCACAAAAAGGTGTGGCGGGCGACGCCCGTGGCCTCGTCGCCGGGACCGGCCCTGCAACTCACCTACCGCAGCCCCGACGGTGAGGAGGGATTCCCGGGTAATCTCGACGTAACAGTCAGCTACACGGTGACGGCGGACAACGCCCTCCGGATCGACTACGTGGCGACGACCGATCGCGCCACGCCGGTCAATCTCACCAACCACTCGTATTTCAATCTCGCCGGCGAAGGCGCGGGTCCGATCGGCGGCCACGTGGTCAGCTTGCAGGCGAGCCGTTACACTCCCGTCAATGCCGGGATGATTCCGCTCGGGCATCTGGCTCCAGTCGCGGGCACACCGCTCGACTTCACCCTCCCCCACCCGATTGGCGAACGCATCGACCAGCCGCACGAGCAGTTGCAGTTCGGGGTCGGCTACGATCACAACTTCGCGATCGATCGCGGTGCGGCGCCGGACGACGAGCCGGTGCTCGCCGCAACCGTGCACGAGCCGAAGTCGGGGCGCGTCATGGAGGTGCTCACGACCGAGCCCGGCGTGCAATTCTACACCGGCAATTTTCTCGATGGCTCGTTCGCGGCGAAACGCGGCCAGGTCTACCGCCAGCGCCATGGGTTTTGCCTGGAGACCCAGCATTTCCCCGACTCGCCAAACCAGCCCGCGTTTCCCTCCACCATCCTGCGTCCCGGCGCGACCTTGCGCTCCACGACCATTTATCGTTTTTCCACCCGATGATCCGCGTTCGCACTTCTTCCCGGGCCGCCCGGTTCGTCGGCCGGGCCGGCGCGACCGCGGCCCTCGTCGGGTTGTTCGGCGGCCTCGCGAGCGGCTGCCGGCGCGACGGGCCGGCGACCGTCCAGGCGGCCGCGGTGCCTTCCTCGTTCAAATCGGGCGAGTGCCGCTCGTGTCACGAAGACATCTACAAGGCCTGGTCTGTCTCGCATCACGCTTTGGCGCACCGGCCGGTGGACGCGAAGGCGGACGAGGATGCGCTGAGGATTCCCCGGAATTTCGCGGCGCATGGGGTGGACTATCGGGCCGAGTGGAAGGACGACCGGCCGCTGTTCGGAGAGAAACGCGTCGCGGCCTCTCCGGCGGAAAACTATGTTGCGGACTTTGTGCTCGGGCACACGCCGCTCCGGCAGTACATCGTGCCGATTGGCGGGGGCCGCTACCAGGCGGCGGAGCTCGCGTTTGATCCCATTCGGAAGGAGTGGTTCAATGTGTTTGGCGATGAACGCCGGCAGCCGGGGGAATGGGGACACTGGCGCGGTCGCGGCATGAACTGGAACTCGATGTGCGCCCACTGCCACATGACGGACTTCCGCAAGAATTACGATCCGGTCGCCGACATTTACGCCACGACCTGGCAGGAACACGGCGTGGGCTGCTCGCAATGCCACGCGAACCTGCCGGCCAGCCATCTGGATCCGAACCGCAAGCCGGCCGCCGCGAAAGCCTCGCTGACCGCCGCCGACCTCAAGCGCGCCGCGGAAACGTGCGCGCCCTGCCACGCCCGCAACGAACTGCTGACCGGCGGCCTGCAGCCCGGCGCCAACTACCATGACCACTATCGGCTGACGTTGCCGACGGAGGCCTCGGTCTTCTATCAGGATGGTCAGGTCCGCGACGAGGATTTCAACTACACGTCGCTCCTGACCAGCCGGATGGGTGGCAAGGCGGGCGTCACCTGTCTCGACTGCCACGATTCGCACAGCGGGAAAACCCGCCTGCCGGCGAGCGACAACATGATTTGCCTGCAATGCCACGGGCCGTCACCGCGCGACAATGCGCCCATCATCGATCCCCTCGCGCATTCGCATCACAAGGCTGACAGCACGGGCAACCAATGTGTGACCTGCCACATGCCCACCACGGTGTACATGCAGCGCGACCCGCGGCACGATCATGGCTTCACCAAGCCGGATCCGCTGTTGACGAAAGATCTGGGCATTCCGAACGCGTGCAATCGTTGTCATTCCGACCAGACGACCGACTGGGCGATTGCGCACACCAACAGCTGGTATGGCGCCAAGATGGAGTCGCGGCAGCGCCAGCGCACCCGCGTGGTGGCGGCGGCGCAGGCGGGTGCGGCGGACGCCGCGGCCAAGCTTCTCGAGTTCATCGCCAGCGAGGAAGTGCCGGCGTGGCGCGCCACGCTGCTGCTCCTGTCGCGCAACTATGCCGCGGGCGACCCCCGGGTGGTGGCGGCGGCGCGCGAAGGTTTGAAGCACGCCGATGCGCTGGTGCGGTCCGCGGCGGTCCAGGTGCTCGCGGGGCTGCCGGGCGAAGCCGCCACCATCCGCCCGATGCTCAACGATCCCGCGCGCCTCGTGCGGCTCGACGCGGCCTGGCCGCTCTCGGCGGAGCTGCCCGCCAATTCCAGCGTGCGCCAGGAACTGGACGTCTATCTGGCGGCGAGCGCGGATCAACCCGCGGGCCGCATGCGGATCGGGCAGGACCACTTCAACCGCGGCCGGGGGGCGGAGGCGGAAGCCGCGCTGCGGAAAGCGACGGAATGGGATCCCTACTCCCCGGGGCTGCACGACACGCTTGGGATTGTGTTGAACGAGCTGGGCAAACCGGGTGAGGCGGCGGCGGCTCTCTGGCGGGCAGCCCAGCTCAACCCAACTGACGCCCAATCCGCCTTCAACGCCGCCCTCGCCTTCGCCGGGGCCCGCAAGATCCCGGACGCGGAACTCGCGCTGCGGGAGACGGTGCGGCGCAATCCGCGATTCGATCGCGCGTGGTACAACCTCGGCCTGCTGTGCGCCCAGAGCAATCGCGCCGCCGAGGCGATCACCGCGCTGGAAACCGCGGAGAAGATCGCGCCGGGCGTCGCGGATTATCCGTATGCCCGGGCGACAATTCTATGGCAGCGCGGCGATCGCGCCGCCGCCACCGCCGCCGCCCGCCGCACGCTCGAGATCGATCCGGCCCATGCGCCAGCGCGGGCGCTGCTGCAGCCATGACGGGGCAAGGAGACGGACCCGTCGAGGCGACGATTCGCCCGGTCACCGCACCTCGTAGACTTCGATCAGGGCGGTGCCGGTATCGGTGCCGGCGCCGCTCAACTGCACGGTATAGGCGCCGGGTTCGAGACTGAGCAGGATGGCGGCGTCTTTGCTGCCCGGATTCAAGGCAAACGCGCCGACACTTGCAGCCGCGTCCGCGATCCCCGCAGCGTCGACCGTGTCGCCCCAATTGTCATTCGTCACCACCGCGGTGGCACTCTTGAACAATGTGAGCCGGGGGTCGGCGAGCGCACCGGCGACGCCAAAGGCCGCGAGCGTCGGCCCGACGCCGCGCACCAGCACGCGCTTGGGCACCGTGCCGTTGATCACGAAGCCGGCGGTGAGCGTGCTGTCGCCGCTGCCAGCAAAGGCGCGGGAGGCGATGTTGACGACCTTCTGGTTGTTGGTCGCGTTTTCCGAGACGTCGTAAACCTCGACGAGGGCGACCCCGACGGCTTGGTTTTCGCCGGAGACCACGGCGGTGTACGCCCCGGGTTCGAGCGTGACGAGCAGCACGGCGTCCGCACTCGCGGAATCGAGCGGGAAGGCGCCGACCCGGCCGCCGGCCGCCGTGATCGCGGCGGCGTTGGACGATCGGCCCCACGCGGTGTTGGTGGCGACGGACGACGGCCCGTTGAAGAGTTCGAGCCGCGCGGCGCTCAGCGCGCCGGCGACGCCAAACGCGCCCAGGGTCGGACCGATGGCACGGATGAGCACCGGCTTGGGGGCGTCCCCGGTCACGACAAAGCCCGCGATGAGCGATCCGGCGTTGCCGCCGACGGGACCGCGGGTGGCGATGTTGACCAATTTCTCGGTGGTGACGCGAGCGTCGTTGCCCCCGATGAAATCAAGTTTCGCACCGGCGGCCGTCGTGACCGTGGCGGTGAGGGTCGCGCTCGCGGCCGACACCGTGCCGGCGACGCTGGCATTATTTGCGGTGGTGACGGCAACCCGGCCGGTGGCGTCAACCGTGCCGGTGCCGCCATCGGTCGTGGTCGGGGTGACCGCGAGAACGAACGCCTGGCCGGTGGGGCTCACGATGGTATAGGTGGTCGCGGAGGAGCCGGTTGCGCCCGCCTGGTAAAAGCCGGCGACGGCTTCGGCGGTGCCCGTGGCGGCCGAGCGGGTGGCGGTGATCGTCGTGTTAAGACCGGAGACGGAGCCGGCGAGAGTGCCGTCGAAGCCGATGGCGCCGTCGATGGTAAATTCAATGGCGGCGGCCGCAGTGTTGGCCGTGGTCGAAGCGGAAGCGACGGTGAGGATGCGGAAGCGGCCGTCGTCGCCGACGGTGATATCGCGACTCACGAACGCCGTGCGGGAGCCGGTGGCGTAGCCCAGGAAGACGCCGGTGTTGTCGTCGCGCACCGAGAGCGCGAAGGAGCCGCCATTGCCGAAGGAGCCGAAATAACTGCCGGTGTAGCTGCGCCCGCGGAGCGTGAGCGTGGCGGCGCGGCTGGTGGCGGAGCCGAGGGCGTTGGTGACGACGACGGTGTAAACTCCGGCGTCGGCGGCCGAGACGGCCGGCAGCGAGAGCCCGGGGCCACCGGCGATGGCTGTTCCGTTCTTGCGCCACTCGTAGGTGAGCGTCCCGGTGCCACTCGCGGCGACGCGAAACGAGACGCGGGCGCCGGCGCCGATGGTGACATCGGCCGGTTGGATGAGAATGGACGGCGCTCCGGCGGGCGGCGCGACCGTAAGCGTGGCGGTGCTGCTCGTGACCGTGCCGACGCTGTTGGTGACGGCGACGGAATAGCTCCCGGCATCGGCGAGGCGGAGATTCGCCAGCGAATAGGTCGCAGACGTCGCGCCAGTGAGCAGCGCGCCGTTCCGGCGCCATTGGTAGCTGAACGGTGCGGTGCCATCGGCAACGACGCTGAATGTGAGATTCGCACCCGGGGCGAGCGTCTGGCCGGCGGGTTCCGCGGCAATGCGGGGCGCAACCGCCGTGGCGGCCAACGTGAGCGTGGCGGCGTTGCTGGTGGCCGAGCCAAGGGCGTTGGTGACGACGACGGTGTAAATCGTCGCGTCGGCGGCCTGCACATTGGCGAGCGCAAGCATCGCACTGGTGGCACCCGGGATCGCCGCGCCGTTCTTGCTCCACTGGTAGGTGAGCGGCAAGGTGCCTTGCGCGACGACCGAGACGCTGACGTTCGCCGCCGCCAGCGCGGAAAGGTTTTGCGGCTGAGAGACGATCGTCGGCCGCGTCGCGGCTGGCGTCACGCCCAGCGCGATGGCCAGCGTGGTGACGGAGCCGACCCGGTTCGTGACGACCGCGGTGTAATTGCCGGCGTCGGCGAGGGTCGCGTTTGCGATGGCGAGGGTCGCCGCGTTCGCGCTGGCGACAAGTTCGCCGTTGCGCCGCCACTGGTAGGTAAGAGGAGCGGTGCCCGTCGCGGTGACGGAGAAGCTGGTGGCGGCGCCCTCGGCGATGGTCGCACCGGAAGATTGGGCGACGATGGAGGGAGGCGTCGACGGGACTTCCGGCGGAGGCGCGACGACCGTGATCGTGAGGGTACCGGGAGCACTCGTGATCGAGCCGGCGACATTGGTGACCGTGGCGGAGTAGCCCGCGGCGTCGGTGGCCTGGACGTTGGTGAGAGTGAGCGTTGCGCCGGTCGCGCCGAGAATCGTGGCACCGTTCTTCCGCCATTGATAGGCGAGAGGCTCGGTGCCGGTCGCTCCGACCCGGAAGGTGGCCGTGCTCCCGGGCGCGATGGTCTGGCTGGCTGGTGCCGCCGAGATAGTGGGCAGCGAAACAGGCGTGCCCCCTCCGCCACCTCCGCTGGAGCCGCCACCTCCGCTGGAGCCGCCACCTCCGATGGCTCCGCCGCCACCACCAACCGACCCTCCCCCGCCGCCGCTGGAGCCGCCGCCGCCAACGGCACCGCCGCCACCGGTAGTCGCGGCGGTGACGGTAAGCGTTCCGGCAGAACTGACGATCGTCCCGGCGGCATTCGTGACTATGACAGCGTAACTACCGGCGTCGGAGGTCTGCGCGCTGGCAAACGACAGCGTGGCATTGGTCGCACCCGGGATGGCCGTTCCATTCTTGTACCATTGATAGCTGAGCGGCGCACTGCCGCTGGCCGCCACCCGGACGGTGGTGGCGGCACCGACGGCCACGGTGGCATTGGCAGGCTGGGTCGTGATTCCCGGTGGCGTGCCGAAGATGAGCGCGGCGGGCGTGAGGTCGGTGCGCACGGCGCGATTTTCGATGGTCTGCGCCCCGGTGGTCTTGTCGACGACGGTGACCTGAACCGTCTGGCGCAACGTGACCGCGGATGGGATGGTCGCCGCCGTCGTGCCAGCGGGATAGGCGAGCACGAAGGTGAATTGCACCGGGCTGGTCCGCAGCGAGATATCGGTCCAACCGAACGGGCTGCCGGGTGCGGTACGGGTGCCGGCCGCGGGTTTGATGGTTGGTTCGCCGGCACCCGAAACGTAGGACCAATCAGCCGGCGCGGCAACCTCGAGCGAAAAAATCGCGGGGTTGCCACTGAACGACGTGCTGAAGGAAAACGTAATTTGGCCGCCACCGGGCGCGAGCGCCGTGGAACTGGCAGAAAGGGCGGCCGACTGCGCGAGAGCAGCGACCGCGCCCAGGAATACCGTGAGAACGGCGAGGACGGTGCGGCGTAGCATCAGGGTTGAAGTGACGGGCTCGGGGACGGGCCAGGCGCGAAGCCATCCTCGGTGCCGACGCGCGCGTGATACCGGCCGGGGCGATTGGTAAGGTAGTCGGCAAAGTAAAGCACGACGACGCGGGTGAGTTCGTTGGCGCTGATCCGGCCGTCGCGGTTGGAGTCGGCCGAATGGAAGCTCGTCAGCGCGCCGGGGCCCACGGTAAAGCCGTCCTCCGTGCCGGACTCCGTGTGATACTCGCCGGTGATGACGGAGGCGGAGGTAGTGTAGTTGCGAAGTTGGATTACACGAAGGAGCTCGTAGATGCTGATCTGTTGATCGCGGTTGATGTCGGCCGAGTGGAAATCAGGCAGGACCGTGACCGTCCGCGACGGACTCGTGATGGTGTTGGCGCCACTGGAAATCACGACATCAAAGCTGCTGCCGGAATCAGACGGCAGGAGGCCGGTGAGCCGAAGGACCGACGTTGTGGCACCGGGGATGGCGGTGGGAACACCGTTCACATACCGCCGCCACTGGAACGTCGCCGCCGGTTTCGCGACGGTGACGACGGCCAGCACGGCGTCACCGTTGTTCACCGCCTGCTGGTGCGCCGAGAAGTAG
Organism: Opitutaceae bacterium; assembly: GCA_005792355.1. GTDB lineage: Bacteria > Verrucomicrobiota > Verrucomicrobiia > Opitutales > Opitutaceae > ER46. The sequence goes on along the minus strand of SXSC01000082.1, from coordinate 23,188 downwards.
GTGATCGCCGGGGCGATGGCGGCCGGTCGCAGATCATCGACCGCGAAGATTTCAAACAACGCGTCACCCGATTCGATCGGTGCATAATACGAGCGGATGTCGGCCGTGTACGAACCAGGCTCGAGTTCGAGGAAGAGGGTCGAGTCGAACGTGGAGGAATCCTCCGAGCTGATACCGACACGCGGCTGCGCTCCGGCGGTCACCGTCGCGGCATCGAGGACACTGTTCGATTCGGAATCGTCATTGCTGGCGATCACGCTCGCCCCTTTGTAAAAAGTGATGACGGGGTCGATGAGCACACCGTTGTCAAGGTTGGCATTGACGCCGAGCGACTGGCCGAGAACGCGGATGAGGTATTTTCGCCTGACCGTACCGGAGAGGTTGACGCCGACGTTCAGGTTCTTGTCGCCGGTGACCGGACCGCGCAGGGCGAACATGGCCAAGCGCGGCCAGAGGCCGGTGTCGGCGTCGATCACTTCGAGTTGAGCGAGGCCGCCGGTTCCACCCACGCCGTCGAGCACGACGGTGTAGGTGCCGGGGGTGAGTGCCACAAGGATCGCGGCGTCCTTGCTGCCGATGATCAAACCAGGGCTGGGGGTAACTGCGGCGGAGGCGGCGGTGATCGCGCCGGCGGAGGCGGGCGTCGGGCCACCGGCCACGGTCTGCGGCGCGCCCCAATCGTCGTTGGTCGCGATCGTGGCAAGGGAGCTGTTCACGAGCGTGAGCCGGGGATCTGCCAGCAGGCCCGGTAGGGCGGTGAGCGCGGGGCCCACGCCCCGGACAAAGATGTTCTTGGGGCCACCTTCGATCGTAAAGCTGACGCTCACCGATCCCTTGGCGGGCACCGTTACCTGCGAAAGCAGGTTGAGGAGACTTCGATCAATGACGTCGAGCGCGGTGGGTGTACTGGGTATGCTGCCACCGGCGTTGGTGGCAATAACATGGTAAGTTCCGGCATTGCCCTGCACGGCATTGATGATCGGAAGGGATGATCCCGTGGCGCCGGGGAGATTCGCCCCGTTGCGCTGCCATTGAAACGTTGGAGCCGGAGTTCCAGTCGCGGTGACACTGAGAGTAATGGAGCCGCCTTGCTGAACGACCTGCGTGGTGGCCGGGACGGACGTGAAGAACGGCTGGGCGCCGCTTCCAAGGGTGGCGACCTGGGACGTCGTGCTGCCAATGGCGGTGGTGAGCACGACATCGTAAGGACCGGTATCTTCGGCCTGGAGGCTGGCAATCGTAAGAGTAGCCGTGGTGGCGCCGGGAACCGCCACCCCATTCTTGCGCCACTGATATGCCACTGGGACGGGCGAACCGGCTCCGACCACCCGCAGGGTCGCAGGCTGGCCGATGAACGCCAGCTGCGAAGCGGGCGGTTGCACAATCGAGGGCACCAAGCTGGCCGACACGATCGTGCCTCCGGTGCCGAGACCGAAAATGCGGCCGTTAAATTCGGCAAGGCCATTGAAACCGGAGGAACGTCCGGTATGTCTTCCCTCCCAAACCACACCGTCCGTCGACGTGTAAAGCGTTTCGGTGCCACCTCCGACATAGAAACGCCCGCCGGAGAAAATGACCGACTGGTAGGTTTCAATGCCATTGAAACCGCGCGGGGTCCAGGTAAGGCCGTCAGGTGAGCTGAGAATTGTGCCCGTCGCGCCAACGGCCACAAACACGCCGTTGCCAAACGCCACCTCGTTCAACGAGGTGACGACACCCGAAGTGCGAGCCGTCCAGATCGTCGCATCCGGGGACGTCAGGATCGTGCCCAGGCTGCCAACCGCGACGTAGTTGCCGCCACCGTAAGCGGCACCGAAAAGCCCGTTGATGGTGCCCGAGGTCACGGCACTCCACACCACTCCGTCGGGGGACGAGCGTAGCACCCCGCTGTCGCCCAAGGCGAGGAAGGTCCCGTTGAGTCGATTCACAAAGCGAAGCGTGGTGGTCGTGCCAGAGGCCAACGCACTCCAGGTAATTCCTCCATCCGATGAACTGACCATGGTGCCACTTGCCCCCACCGCGAGATAACTGCCATTGGCAAACACCACATCGAGGAGGGCGTTGGTCGTGCTGGACGGGATCGCCGCCCACGAATTTCCATCGGTCGAGCGCGCAATAACCCCAAGGTTGCCAACGGCGACGAGACTGCTGCTGTCGCTGGCGAAGTCATTCAGAGTTTGGTCGGCGACCACCGCCGTGTTCATCCGATTCGTCCAAGTGACACCATCGGGTGAGGTCAGGATTACCGGCGGCGTGGTCTGGTTGCTAATCACCACCCATGTCCCGTTCGCATAGGCTGAATCGCGCAAATTCAGCCGGGTCCCGCTGGCGCGGGACGTCCAAGTCACGGCATCGGGCGAGGTCAGCAGCAGACCGTTGTCGCCCGTCAGGATGTACTGCCCGGCGCCAAAGGCCAGTCCCCGCACGCTGTCGCTGGTCGACGTGAACCGCGGCGTCCAGTTCACCCCGTCAGACGACACATACAATTCACCCTGCGTTCCACCCAGGAAGTACTGGCCATTGACAAAGCGGAGCATCGCGTTTTGCAACGGCACTCCGATTGGGGCGCTCCAAGTGATGGCATCCGAGCTGCGCAAGACCTCGTTGGTCGAGGTCAGGACCACAAACACGCCATTGCCATACTTCACAGAGGTCAAGGAACCCGCGGCGAAATTCAGCCGCTCGGTCCATGATTTTCCATCCGCCGAAGTCAGAATTTTTCCGCCGGGAGACACCGCAGCGCCCACCGTGCTGATTGCGACAAACAATCCATTGCCGAAGGTCACATCCACGGTCGATTCGAAGACCCCGACGTTGCCGCGCTGCCAGTCGACGCCATCCGTTGAAACGGCCGTGAACCCTTGGCTCCCTAGCAACAGGTGCCGCCCGTTGCCAAACGCATAGCCCGCGGCGTTGTTCTGACTGAGCACCGGCAAAGCCGTCCAACTCGAACCGTCGGTCGACGCCAGCCGGACCCCGCGCTGACCGGTCGCGACAAACTGGCCATTGATGACGGATAAAATTCCGAGCGGCTGGGACGTGGGCAGGGGATTGTGCCAGGTCCATCCGGCTTCTTCGTTCACCCAGAACCGGGCCGGCGTGGCAGCGACGACACCAAAGGTATTGGTCAGGGTTACGCCGAAAAGACCGGCATCGCCGACCTGGGCGCCCAGCAGCGGCAACGAATAGGCATTGGACAAACCCACGCCGCCGGGAACGTCCGTCCCGTTTTTCTGCCACTGCGCCACCAACGGTGCGGAGCCACCAGCGCTGACGTTGATCGAGCCGACCGTCCCGGACTGGAACACAAAACCAAAGGTGCCGTTCGGCTGCGTGCCTATCACCGGGATCGCGTCGTAGACCACCACGTTCCACGGTTTGCTCGTCACAGTGCCCGTGCTGTCGGTCACGGTCACCGTATAGGCGCCGGTATCTGCCGACTGCGCGCTAAGGATGCTGAGTGTATCCGTCGTCGTCCCGTCGAAACGGCCGGCCGTGGCCGTGATATCCACGCCACTGCGCCGCCATTGATAGGACAGCGGTGCGATTCCCGTCGCCGTCACGACCAGGGTGCGCGAACTGCCAGCCTGGAAAGTGCCATCAAATGACTGCGAGATGATGGCGAGGATCGAGGCGTTCGACTCGAGCCGAGAAAGACCGCTCGTGATCCGGTCGACGAAATCCAATCGTCCCGCGCCCAGCAGCAGCGTGCCATCGGGCAGGGCGCGCACGCTGTTGATCGTGCTGGCCGGCGTGGTGCCCCCGAACTGGATCCCAAAGGTCAGGTCGAGTTCACCAGTGGCGAGCAGTCGCGCGAGGCCACCGCGCCGCTGGCCGTTGATGTTTTGGAAATTGCCGGCCACGACGATCTTTCCATCCGCCTGCAGCGTGACCGCGCTGACCGACGTGCCATCCGCGCCATCGCCGGTGGCAAAGCTCGGGTCATGGGTGCCGTTGACGTTGAGCCGCGCGAGATTGAACTCGGGCGAGCCGTTGTAACTGCTAAACCCTCCGACGGCGATAATCTTGTTGTCCGGCTGAATTGCGAGGGCCGTGACGCTTGGTGCAAGCGACGCAATCTCGAAACCGGTGCCAAGTGCGAAACTCGGATCGAATTTCCCGTCGCCGTCGAGGCGGGCCAGCGCACCCGCCACAAGATTCGTCAGCGTCGCATCGTTGAACGTGGTGAAGGTGCCGCCGACCACAATCTTGTGGGTCGTACCGTCGAATTGCACGGCGATCGCGTTGACGGTGGAATTAAAGCCGGTGCCGGGATAAGTGTTGAAAAATTCATCACGAGCCCCGCTGGCCGCCAGCCGCGTGATGAAGTTGGCGGAGCCGCCATTCAGGGTCGTGAAGGAACCACCAACCAGAACCTTGCCATCGGCCCACGGGGTCAGCGCCAGCACCGTGCTGTTAAAACCCAGACCCGTGGCGACCGTGAACGCCGTGTCGAGTCCACCGTCGACGTTGAGCCGCGCGATGCGCGTGGCGGCGGCGCCATTGACCGTCGTAAACGAGCCGCCCACGAGCAGCTTTCCATCCGCCTGATTCAGCAGCGCGCGGACGGTACCGCCAAAACCAATACCAAGTGCCGTGTGGAACACCGCATCCAGCGAGCCGTCGGCGTTGAAGCGCGCGAGGTTGGCCAGCGGAACACCGTCCACATGAGTGAACGCACCGCCAACCACCAGCTTGCCACCGGCGACGGGTTGCGTCGCGAACACCGTGCCCGGAGCGCGGCAAGCCGCGACGACGCTCGCATCAATCGAACCGTTGGCCTGAAGGCGCGCGATTCCGCCGCGGTCGAGATTGTTCAGAAGGGTGAACAAACCACCAGCCAGGACCTCACCCCCGGCCTGGACGACAACCGTGCTGACGGTGTTGTTAAAGCCGGCTCCGAGCGTCGTGTTAAACGAAGCGTCAAGCGCACCTCCAACGGCATCGAGCCGGGCAAGGCGGTTGGCGGGGACCCCATTGTAAGTCGTAAAACTGCCGCCCGCCAGAATCTTCCCGTCGGAAGCCTGCACCGCGAGCGCCGACACGGTGCTGTTGAAGCCCGCGCCAACCGGTAGCGAGGAATCACGGACTCCGCTCGGGTGAAGCCGGGCGATCCGGCTGGATGAAGCGCCATTGTAGGTCGCAAATGCGCCGCCAACGACAATCCGAGCGTCCGTTTGTACTGCCAGCGCGGAGACGGTGCTGTCGAAGCCAGCGCCAGTCACGAAACCGCTGTCGAGTGTACCATCGCCGTTGAGCCGCGCAATCCGGGTGGCGATCACCCCATTGTAGCTGGTGAATGACCCGCCCGCGACGATCTTTCCGTCGGCCTGCAACGCGACGGCACTCACCGTACCGTCGAACCCAAGGATCGAGTTGAAACTCGTGTCCACGGTACCATCGACGTTTAGCCGGGCGATCCGCTGGGCGGCGAAACTGTTGATGCTGGTGAAGGCACCGCCCGCGACGATCTTTCCGTCCGCTTGAAGCGCCAGCGCATTGACGGTGCTCGAGAAGCCGGAGCCGGTGGCAAATCCGGAATCCATCGAACCATCGGCATTAAGCCGCACAATCCGGGAGGAACTCACCCCTCCCACCGATAAAAACGCCCCACCGAGTATGATCTTCCCATCCGGCTGCGCGACCATCGTCGTCACCGTGCTGCCGGTGATCGGTGCCGGCGTCCACGTCGTATCCAGCGCCCCGTTGGCCAGAAACCGTGCCACGCCATAACGTGCAGTGCCATCCACGGACGTAAACGTTCCGGCGGCATAGAATCGGCCGTCGCCGAGAGCTGCGATCACGGCGACACTGGCGGCTGTCTCCACCCGCGTCCCAAACGAAGCGAGCGGGCGGAGCGAATTTGGATAGGTCCCCGCATTGACCTCCACGCGCACATAGTCCGACGAGGTCAAGGCCAGGCCACTCGCCACGTTGACATTGTAGTTTCCGGCGGCGTCAAAACCCACGGCACCGAGGCTCAAGGTCGAGACGGTCGCACCGGGGATCGGCACGCCATTTCTCGACCACTGGTAGGTGAGACCCGTACCGCTGGCATTGACCGACAGGTTCAGCCCCTGCCCGGCGAGCACGGTCGCGGCTTGCGGCTGGGTAACGATCGTCGGCACCGTGCCGCCGGTGAGCACCACCGCGTTTGTCTCGGCAAAGCCAGCGCCGTTGCGGACATTGAGTGTGTATTCGGCGACATCGGACAACTGCAGGTTGGTGAGGGTGAGCGTCGGATTCGTAGCACCGGGCATCGCTGTTCCATTCTTCAGCCACAGGTAGGCCAGAGGAGCACTGCCCGCCGCCGCCGCCGTAAACGTCGCGCTGCCACCGAGCGACGCGATCTGGTCGGTGGGTTGCAGGGTGATGGTCGGTGCGACCGCCGGGACCAGGCGAGCCACGCTCGGACGGAAAATCGCGCCATCCGTGAAGTTGGTTCCCGCCACCAGCATGGAGCCATCGTCCATGATCAACGCCGCGCTGACCGTCGAACCCGGAATCACCGAGCTCCCACCCACTGATCCGTAGAGCGCAAACGTCGGGTCGACGGACCCGTTTGGCAGCACGCGCGCCATCGTCGCCCGGGCGGGGAGCCCGAAACCAGAGTTAAACGGCCCAAACAGCACAATCCGGCCGTTTTCCTGGAGAATCATTCCGCTGACCGTGCTGGCCGGGCCCGTGCCGGCATCGAACGACATATCCAGCGCGCCATTGCTGTTAACCCGGGCCAGGCGGTTTTTGGTCAGGCCGTTGAACGTCGTGAAACTCCCGCCGACGACAACCTTTCCGTCCGGCTGCAGCAGCAGTGACGTCGGGGCCGAGCTCGGCCCGTTTAGCGCGTTGAATCCGGTGTCCAGGGAGCCATCGGCGTTAAGCCGCGCCAGCCTGATCTGCGAGACACCATTCACCACTGTGAAGGCGCCGCCGATCACAATTCTGCCGTCCGGCTGCAGCGCGACCGCGGCCACCGACGAATTCAGGATCGGATTGAAGGCGAAATCGAGCGCGCCATCCGCATCGAGCCGAATCAGCGAACTGCGCGCCACGCCATTATAGGTGGAGGCTGTGATGCTGCCGAAGACGAGCAGCTTGCCGTCCGGTTGCGCCACGACCATCGTCGGCGAAGCGCTGAGTCCGGCTCCATTCGGATTGAACGCGGGATCGAGCGTGCCATCCGGGTTCAGCCGTGCGATGCGATTGGCCGTTACCCCGCCGACCGCAGTGAACGTCCCCACGATGACACTCTTGCCATCCTGGCGTACGAGAATTCTGGAGACGGTTCCCAGGATGCTGGTTTCCGGCGTCACCGCGGCGTTGTAGCCACCGTCGAGGGCTCCATCGGCGTTGTAGCGGGCGAGATTGAATTTCGAGACACCGTTGGCCTGCGTGAAGCTACCACCGACGAGGATCTTCCCGCCCGGCAGCGGCGCCATGGCGGAGACGGAGACGTTGGCGAGGACCACCGGATTGACCGCCGGATCGACCGCCCCCGCCCCGCTGAAGCGAACGATGGGGGAATGCGCAAGCGTGTTGATGGTGGTGAACGCGCCACCCGCCACCACGCTGCCATCGGTCTGCAGGAGAAGGGAGTTGACCGTGCTGCTCAGACCAGTGCCTCCGGTGGTAAAGGAGGTATCGACGGCGCCAGCCGTCGTGAGACGCACGATCCGGTTCGCGGTGGTGCCGTTAAACGACGTGAACGCTCCGCCAACGACGAATTTTCCATCCGGCTGGGCCACGATGTCGGAGACGGTCGAGGAGGCACTCGTGCCGACCGCAAACGCAACGTCGCGCACTCCGGTCGAGGTGAGGCCGACCAACTGATTGGCGGCCACCCCATTGTAGTTGAGGAAGGAACCGCCAATCACGATCCGGCCCGAACCATCACCCGCCACACCGATGGCCGCCACCGTGTTGTCCGCCCCGGCGCCAGGGTCGAAGCCGAAGTCGAGCGAGCCGTCCGCGTTGAGTCGCGCGAGGCGCGTCCGGACCACGTTGTTCACCGCGGTGAAGCTGCCTCCGATGAGGATTCGCGCGTCGGACTGGAGTGCGATGGCGCTCACGGTGCTGCCCACAATTGGAGCAAAGGCGGCATCAATGGACCCATCGGCGTTCAGCCGAATCAGTCGCGCCCGGGTCGAGTCGTCTTTATAGGTCGTGAATGATCCACCGATGAGAATCTTTCCATCGGGCTGGACGACAATCGCGTTGACGTTGCCACCCTGGATTCCCGTTCCGAGATTGAATCCGGTGTCGAGTGTACCATTGCTCTGGAGGCGAACGAGGCAACCCAGGTTGGTGGAGCCGACTCCTCCGAGGATTCCCGTGGCACCGCCGATGAGAACCTTGCCATCAGATTGAACCGCGACGGAAAGCAACGCGCCCAGTCCCGTATTCGGCGGCACAAACGTCGAATCGATTGCGCCCGTCGCCGTGAAGCGGGCGACGCGATTAACCTGATGGCCATCGACGCTGCGGAAATACCCGACCGCGACGAATTTGCCGTCCGGTGCCGGGGCCACCCGGTTGATGAGCACCGCGCTGGTGGCGGTAGATTCGATCACTGGCACGTAGGTGCCATCGAGCCGCAGGCCTTGCGGATAGACCGTCGGGGCCACGTTGATCCACGCCGGCAATGACGTGGTGAATCCGCTGCCGTTCGCGACAACAACATCGTAGGCATCGGCATCGGTTCGGGTCGTCGATGGAATCGACATCGAGGGGCTCGTCGCACCAGTGATCGGTATTCCGCTGCGCCGCCACTGATAGGTGAGTCCCGCGCCGGTGGCCGAGACACTGAGAGTGGCCGGCGTGCCCGCTGTGACCGTGACCGTGGCCGGAGGAGAGGTGATCACCGGAGCCGTCGAACCATTGAGGGTGGCGCCGGCACTGGCGACCGACGACACGACGTTGCCGACCACCACGACATAGCTCGCAAGGTCGCCGAATTGGATGTTGTTCAGTGTCAGGGTGGTGTTGGTCGCCCCTGAAATCGGCACGCCATTCTTGGTCCACTGGTAGGTGAACGGGCCCGATCCGCCGGCAGTGACGCTAAACGTCACGCTGTCTCCAACCGCCGCCGTCTGTGCCAACGGTTGCGTGGTGATGGCGGGCGCTGTCGCAGGAATTAGTCGGAGCAGGCCGGTGCGCTCGACGCCCTCGACCAGCACGTATAAGTACCCGCCGGTAAGGATTGTGCCGTCATCGGCGAGGACGAGCGGGTTGAAGCCCGCCTGACTGGGGGTCGCAGCCAAGCCATACGCGGCAAAGGACGAATCGACCCCACCGGTAGCGGCGACGCGACCCAGCGAAACCGTGTTCGCAGCACCGACAGTGGTGAAAAATCCGCGGAGCAGCAGTTGACCGTTTTCCTGCACGAGGATTTGGCGCACGTCATCTCCCACGCTGGATCCGGTGCTGATTGTCGTGTCCAACGTTCCGTCAGGGTTGAGTCGCAACAGTCGGTTGCGTGAGACCCCATTGAACACGGTCATGTCGCCGCCGATTAGGATTCGGCCGTCCGGTTGCAGGCTGACCGAATAGAGATCCTGATCCGCACCCGTACCGACCGTGGCGTTGAAGCTCGCATCGGGTGTGCCGTCGGCATTCAGGCGGGCGACCCGTACTTGCGCGGCACCATTCACGGTGGTGAACGCGCCCACCGCGACAATCTTGCCGTCGCGTTGGACCGCCGGCCACGTCACCGCGCCGTTGAACGTCGGCGGCACGAAGGTCGGGTCCAGCGTGCCGTCGGCATTGATCCGCGCCAAACTGGAGCGGGTCACGCCGGCATACGTGAACGAGGTGACTCCGTTGCCTCCAATCAGAAGCCGCCCATCGGGCTGCGGCACGATGTAACCCAGTGTGCTACCGATCCCGCCGTCGCTGCTGAAGGTCGGGTCCAAGGTTCCGTCCGAATTCAGCCGCGCAATCCGCGTCGCGGCGGCGCCATTGACGGTCGTGAAGCTGCCGAGGATGATGACTTTTCCATCCGCGCGGAGGTAGGCGGCGGTGACCGCGCCATTCGTGCCGGCACCGGCATTGAAGGACGGATCGATTGTGCCGTCGGCGTTGAGTTTGGCGAAATAACCCCGGGCGACGCCATCGATCTGACTGAATTCGCCCGCGATGAACGTCTTCCCGCCGCTGAGCGGGATGATGGCGTTGACGGTGCCATTGCGCAGAGAGGTGGGATTAAGTGTGGTGTCTACTACACCGAGGGCCGAAAGGCGGACCATACAGGAATTGCGAGAAACTCCATTAAAGGTGTTGGAAGATGCCCCCACAATCACCTGGCCGTCGCTCTGAAGTGCCAGCGTATTCACCGTGAAGGTGAAAGCGCTTCCAATGGCAAACGTGCTGTCGATCGCTCCCGCCGTCGTAAGCCGCACAAGTCGGTTGCTGGTCGCCCCGTTATACGAGGTGAACGAGCCACCCGCAATCACGGCGCCGTCGCTCTGCACGACGATGTCCGAGACTGTATTGTTCATCGCGGTTCCGACAACAAACGTGGTATCGAGCGCGCCCGTGGGCTGGAGCCGCGCGATGCGGTTGATCGTCCCGCCATTGAAATTCGTGAACGAGCCACCGATGACGACCCGGCCGGAGGCATCGAGCGCCACCGCGCTCACCGTGCCATTTGCGCCCGTACCAGGATCGAACGTGGCATCGAGCGTACCGTTGGCGTTCAGCCGTGCGATCCGGACACGGTTGATGCCGCTGACGGAGGTAAACGTTCCGCCAATCACAATCTTGCCGTCGGTCTGTAGCGCGAGATCGCTCACACTTTGCGCCGTGGCGCTGAAGGTGGGGTCGAGCGAGCCGTCGACATTGAGCCGGGCGATGCCGGCGGCGGCGACCCCGTTATAGGTGCTGAGCGAACCCGCGATCAGGATCTGCGCATCGGGTTGTACGATGATGTTGGTTACGGTGCTGTTGGGCCCCGACCCCACGGTGTTGAAGCCCGAATCGAGCGTACCGTCGGCATTGAGGCGGATCAGCCGGTTGCGCTGGGTGTTGCCACCGACATTGAAGAAATCGCCGCCGACAAGCACCTTTCCGTCAGCCTGCACCGCGAGGGTGGATACGCCGATATTTACGAATGGCGGCGTAAAGGTGGTATCGTGTGTGCCGTCGGCGTTGAAGCGCGCCAGCCGTGTGCGGGCGGCCCCGGCGAAGCCGGTGAAGTCACCCGCCACGAGAATTTTCCCATCGGTCTGCACCACGATCTTGTTAAGCGTGGCCAGCGGTCGCTCGAAGAAATGCGCGAACGCCGGATCCATGCGCATTCCCTGCGGATACGCGTTGGGCACGACCGAGAGCCGCGCCGCGGCCGAAGCGGTGCTGGTGAACGCATCGCTGGCCACGAGGTCATAATAATCCATGTCAATCCGGCTGGCCCCCACAACCGAGTAACTGGTCGTCGTGGCCCCCGGCAACGCGATGCCGTTGCGCCGCCATTGATACGTCACCGCGCCGCCGCTGCCGGTGGCCGAGGCGGTAAACGTGGCGGTCTGTCCGACATTGACCTGCACGTCCACCGGCTGAACGGCGAAGACCGGCCCGGCGATGTTGCCCGTGATGCGCGAAGTCCGGCTGTCGACCGACACGCCGCCGCTGGTGACGCGCGCCCAGAAATTGGTGGGCTGGGCAATCGGCGGGGTCGTGTAGCTCGAGTTCGTCGCGCCCGGGATGAGCGCCGACGTGTCGCCCGAGGATCCTTGATACCATTGATAGGTGACTCCCGCACCGCTCGCGTCGACTGAAAGCGCGACTGTCTGGCCCGGGGTGACCGTGGCTGCCGCTATCGGTTGCGTCGTCAAAACAACCGTGTCCGACGCGGGATTCGTCGAAACGAGATTTCCGACATGCGTGACGACTACAAAGCGCCCGTTGCCGAAACCGACGCCCGCCGCCGTCGACTGATTGATCAGATGATTGGTCAAAACCGCCTGCCCCCACGTCACCGCATCTGTCGAGACGAACAACGTGCCGCTCAGCGTGGAATTCGTCGCGACATAATACCCATCGCCAAAGGCCACGTCCGTCAGGTTGACGCCGGTCGTCCCGAGCGACTGCGTGGTCCAGACCGCGCCGGTCGGCGAAGTCAGCACCGTACTGCTGGCACCGACCGCGACGAACTGCGTGCCCGTGAATATGATTCCGTTCAATTGATTGGCCGTGCCCGAGCTAACCGACGTCCAGGTGTTGCCGTCGGGCGAAGTCAGAATCGTTCCATTGGCCCCGACGGTGACGAAGTTCCCCGCTCCGTAGTACAGGCAGAGCAGATTGTTCGTCGTGCCGGAGGTCGCCGCGGTCCAGTTCACGGCATCGGTCGAACGGTAGATCACCCCGGAATTGCCGATGGCCACAAAAACACCGCCACCGCACACGACACCGTTCAGCGTAAACGAACCCGGCGGGCCATAATTGACCCAGGTCGCCGCGCCGTCGCGGGACGTATATATCGTCGAGCTGCCGACGGCGACAAAAGCGCCCGCGCCATAGGCGACATCGTTGAACGCCTGGCCGCCGCCGGGGACAAACTGGCCGACCGCCCAGGTCACGCCATCCGCCGAGGTCAGGAACGTCGAGTTTCCCGTGCCCACCGCAACGAAACGACCGTCGCCGTAGACGACATCGCCCAGACCGACCCGTGATTGCTGGTTGCGCAGGGTCCATGCCGCCGCATCCGGTGAGGTATAAATTCCCGAAAAACCGGCGCCCACGTACTGTGCGCCGTCATGGAGCACGGCGCGCATATCGATTCCGCCATTGATATTGTTGATCCCGGCCCAAGTGATGCCATCGGTCGAGGTGAGCACCCCACCCTCTCCTGCCACCACATACTTGCCACCGGCGAAAACCACCGCGTCGAACTTGGTGCTGGTGAAGCCCGTGGCGGAGCGAATCGTCCACGTGACCGCATCGGGCGAAGTCAACACCGTGCCCGTGGTCCCGACCGCAACGTACTGGGAACCGCCATAAGTGACACCGTTGAGCGCATTCGTCGTGCCAGACGTACGCGCCGTCCACGTCACGGCATCGGGCGAAGTGCGAATGGCGCCCGAGGCCCCCACTGCGACAAACTGGCCACCGCCGAACGACACCGCGTTCGAACTGCCGCCTCCGGTGCTGACAAAGATGTTCCAAGTCAGCCCGTCAACTGACGTCGCCACCGTTGAACTTGTGCTGACCGCGACAAATTTGCCGGCGCCGTACGTAACACCGAAGAAGCTCGCGCCGGTGAAGAGTACGCGCTGCGTCCAGGTCACACCGTCGGGCGACGTCATGATCAGGCCGCTGTCGCCTACCGCGACGAACAGATCGTTGGCAAAGGTGACCGCCCGAAACGTGGCGATGCCAGACCCGCTGTTATAGCGCTGGGTCCAGGCGATGCCATCGGTGGAACTCAGGATATCGCCGGGAGTCCCCACCGCCACATACACCCCGTTGCCGACGGCGATGCCGGTGAAGGCGGCTACCGTGTTAAAAGGATTCCGCAGCTGAAAATCCGGCGCGACCGTGAGCGTCGCGGCGCTCGACGCCGTGCCATACATCGTCTGGACCGTGACCGGACCGGTGACCGCGCCAATTGGCACGGTCACGGTGATTTGCGTCGGGGAATTGACCGTATACGTCGTCGCCGCCGTGCCGCCAGGACCGCTGAAGCGCACGGCGGTGACGTCGACGAAGTCCGTCCCCGTGATTGTGATACTGGCGCCAGGCCGCACGGCGGTGGCCGAAAGGGCGATCACGACGGGAGGGGCGGCGGGTATAAGGCGAATCAGGCCGGTGCGCTCCTGGCCGGACAGGGTAACAAAATTCGTTCCAATCAAGACCCGACCGTCGTCCATGACGAAAAGCGAACTCGGCTGGCTTGGACTCAGATTGGTGCCAGTCAGAACACCGAGCGTGGGGTCGACGATCCCGTTCGGATTGACTCGACCAAGATAGCGGGTGGAGGGCGCTCCCGCCACCGTCGTCGAAACGTGACCGAAAACCAGCACACCCGCATCCTCCTGTCGCAGGATGCTATAGACCGCAGAGGCAAGACTGGTCCCCAACGGGAAGGCGGGATCGAGCGAGCCGTCGATGAAATTGAGCCGCGCGAGCGAATTGATCGGGGTGCTGTTGTAGCTCGAAAAATCGCCACCGATGAGGATTTGGCCATCCGGTTGAATCGCAACGGCGCGGACCGTCGAGTTCGCGCCCGTGACGGGGAACGCACTGTCGAAAGTGCCGTCGGGGAGGAAGCGGACGACATTGTTGCGTGCCTGGCCGTTGACCGAAGTGAAGCTGCCGCCGGCGACCACCTTGCCATCACGCTGCAGACCGAGGGCGTAGACGGTGAACGCCGCCGACCCGGCGTTAAACGCCGTATCCACGGAAGCATTGCTCGCCAGCCGCGCCACGCCGGCCCGGGCAACCCCGTTGACCGAGGTGAAGATACCGCCGATATACAGGCCACCACCGGAAATCAGCTCCAGCGCGTAGACGATGTTATCGGCACCGGTGGTGGTGTTGAAGCTGGAATCGATTGTCAGGTCCGAATTCAGGCGGGCAATCCGGGTGGCGGTCGTCCCCCGGTACGAAGTGAAGGCACCGCCAATGACGATCTTTCCATCGCCCTGCAGAGCCGCGGCCGTCACGGAAGCATTCGGGCCGGCAGCACTGGAGTTAAGCGAAACCGAGGTCACCGCTCCCGCGGAGAATGTGGCCGTGGCACTCGCGCCCGTGCCCCCACCGCCGGCTATGGACACCGTCGGGGCGGAGGTATAACCGCTGCCGCCGGCTGTGACCGTGAAGGCGCTCACCTGCCCGTTCGACAAATTAACCGAAGCCGTCGCCGTCGCCCCGGTGCCGCCACCGCCGGAAATCGTGACCGTCGGTGCGGCAGTGTAACCGCCGCCACCCGCCGGCGCAAAGGTCGTATCGATCGACTGATCGGTATTCAATCGGGCCAGATTCAGGGTTGGGGTGTTGCCGAGGTGGGTGAAGGCGCCACCGATCAGGAGCTTGCCGCCGGACAACGGCAAAATGCGATTAACCGAGCCCGCGGCGCGGAACAGAATATTGATCGCCGCGTCGTACGTTCCGCTGCTGCTGACGCGTGAGACCAACCGGACCGGTTGACCACCCACCGTCGTGAACGTACCGCCAAACAGGACCGCCCCGTCACTTTGCACGGCCAATCCGTTGACGGTGCCGTTAAGGTTCGGGTTGAACGCCGCATCCAAAGCGCCCGAGGTGCTCAATCGGGCGAGACGGTTCCGCGTAATACCATTATAGGACGTGAACGAACCGCCGATCAAGAGGTTGCCGGTTGCATCCAACGCCATCGAGGTGACCGTGCTGCTGGGACCGGCACCGATGAGATTGATGGCGGTGATTGCACCGCCGGAGATCGTCGCAGCGGCCACCGCGCCGGTGCCGCCGCCGCCGGAGAACGTGACGGTGGGCGCCGTCGTGTAACCGGAGCCGCCCGAACCGATGGTGACGCCCGAAATCACTCCGCCGGCAACGGTAGCCGTGGCGGTCGCCCCGGTTCCACCACCGCCCGAAATCGTGACCGAAGGCGCCGAAGTGTAGCCCGTGCCCGGCGCGGCGTTAAAGGTCGCATCTAGCCCGCCCGTGGCGGTCAGGCGCGCGAGACGATTGATGGCGGTGCCGTTATACGTCGTGAATGCGCCACCGATGATCACCTTACCCGAGGCCTCGAGCGCGACGGCATTGACGGTGCTGCCGGCCCCCGTGCCGACGGCGAACGTCGTGTCGATCGCTCCCGTCGTGCCGAGCAGCCGGGCGACCCTTGCGCTGGAGACGCTGTTGACGGTGAGGAAAGCCCCTCCAATTAAGATATTGCCGTCCGGCTGGACGACGATCGCATCGACCACGTTGTTGGTCGCACTGGTGATTGAGGCATTGAACGTGGTGTCGAGCGTGCCGTCAGCGTTCAGCCGAGCCACATAGTTTCGCGTCGTTCCATTGTAGGCGGTAAATCCGCCACCGATGATGAGTTTGCCGTCGGACGGCTGCCGGGCGATGGCAAGCACGTCGCTGCGTGTGCCATTCGGGCCGGCTCCGCCCACATTGAACGCCACGTCCACGGATCCGTCGGAATTCAGCCGGACGAGATTCGTGCGGGCAAGTCCATTGACAGTGGTGAAATTGAAGCCACCAAGCACCACCTTGCCATCCGGCTGGACGAGGATCGCGCTCACGAAGCCATTGACATTCGCGGCAAACGTCGGGTCGACCGAGCCGTCGGCCGAATTGATCCGCGCGACGCGCCGGATGGAGGAATTGCCGCCGATGCGGATGAAATCACCCGCGACGATGTATTGCGTCGCGGAATACGGCGCGACGGCGGAGATCGTACCGCCGACGTCCGTCTCGACGGAGAGATTGAACGACGGGTCGAGTTTGAGCGCCGTGGGATAGGCCGTGGGCGCGACTCCGAGCCGGGCCGGATTCGAGGCCGTCGTGTTGAACCCGTCGAACACGGCCACGTCATAATTGTCCGCGTCGCTCTGCGCCGCGGTGGCGATCGTGTAGCCCGTACCGGTCGCCCCGGCGATGGCAAAGCCCCTGCGCCGCCACTGGTACGTCAGCGTGCCAGTGCCCGTGGCGCTGACGGTGAAGGTCGCGGGCTGGCCGACGGTAACGCTCGTATCCAGCGGATGCAACGCGATCACCGGCGCACTGGAGGTGCTCGTGACGGTGGCGGTCGCGCTATCGACGGTACCGTTCGCCCCCGTCACTCGCGCCCAGAACCGGCTGAGCTGGGTGACTGCCGGCGTCGTGAAACTCGCCGACGTCGCGCCAGCCACCGGAGACGAGATGTCACCCGAGCGCCCCGCATACCATTGATAGGTCAGGCCGGAACCGCTGGCGGCAACCGCGAGACTGGCGGTCCCGCTCGGAGCGACAGCCGTCGAGACCACCGGTTGGGTGGTGAGAACGGTCGTGTCCGCGAACGGGTTGGAGGAAACGATGATTCCCGCGGTGCCGCCCACCACGAAGCGACCGTTGCCAAACCCGATTCCCGAAGTGGAATTCTGCGAAAGCGTGTGGCCGGTCAAATCAAGCCGCGCCCAAACCACGCCGTCCGCCGAGGCATACAGGCTGGTGGTGTTGGTCGAATTCGTCGCCAGATAATAGCCTTCTCCGATCGCGACGTCGACGAGGTTGACGCCCGTGGCGCCAAGACTCTGCCCGATCCACGCGCCACCCGTGGCGGAGGTCAGGACGGTGCTGCTGGCGCCGACGGCGACGAACTGTGTACCGCTGTAGTTGATACCATTGAGCTGACTGGCCGTCCCGGAGCTGACCGGGGTCCAGACGCTGCCATCCGGCGAGGTGAGCACCGTGCCGCTGGCACCGACCGCGACAAAGCTTCCCGCTCCGTAGGCGATCCCGATCAGGTTGGCGGTCACGCCGGTGGCGGCGGACGCCCAAATCGCGCCGTCGGTCGAGCGATACGCGACACCGGCATTGCCCACGGCGACAAATGCTCCGCCGCCATAGGCCACGCCGTTCAGCGTGAACGATCCGCCCGGCGTGCGGTTGGACCAATTGACCACGTCAGCCGTCGAGTAAATCACCGCGGATCCAACCGCCACAAAGAGACCGTTGCCATAGGCGATGTCGTTGAAACTCGTGCCGCTGTTCGGGATGATCTTGCCAAACGTCCACGCCGCCCCATCGACCGAAGTGCCAAACGTGGAGTTGGAATTCCCCAGGGCCACATAGCGACCGTTGCCATAAATGATGTCGGCAAAGGCCGAGCGCGTCTGCTCGTTGCGCATCGTCCAGGCGACACCGTCCAGCGAAGTATAGACGACGCCCGGGAAGCCCGCGCCCACGAATTGCGTGCCGTCATGGAGCACGGCGCGCATATCAATGCCACCGCTGTTCCCGTCGTTGTTCGCCCCGGTCCAGTTGATACCGTCGACGGACGTGATCACGCCGCCACCGTTGGCGTTGACTACGACGAACTTGCCAGAGGCGTAAGTCGCGGCGCTGTAGGTCAGGCCGGTGAATCCAGTCGGGGCCGTGCGCACGGTCCATGTCACCGCATCCGGCGACGTCACGAGTGTGCTGGAACTGCCAACGGCCAGATATTGGATGCCATCATGCGCCAGACCGTTGAGCGCATTGGAGGTGCCGGAGGTGCGCGACGTCCAAGCGACACCATCGGGTGAGGTGCGAACCGCCCCCGAGTTGCCCACGGCGACAAACTGGCCTCCGGCATACGCGACGGCGTTGGAACCACCACCGCCAGTGTTCGTGCTCCAGTTGATGCCGTCGAGCGAGGTGGCAACTGTGGTGCCTGTGCTCACGGCCACAAACTTGCCCACCCCATTAGTCACCCCGGTGAAATTGGCGGTCACCCCGGCACTGCGTTGCGTCCAAGCCACGCCGTCTGGCGACGTCAGGATGAGGCCGGAATCGCCCACCGCGACAAAGAGCCCACCGGCGAAAACCACCGCCCGCGGATTGGTGCTCGTGCTGCCGCTATGGTAACGCTGGGTCCAGGTGATGGCGTCCGACGAACTCAGGATATCGCCCGGTTGTCCGACCGCCACATACACCCCAGCGCCACGCGCGATGCCGAGGAGGCCCGCGATGGTATTCGGCGGATTGCGCACCTGGAAATCGGGCGCGACCGCGAGTGACGACGCCGACGTGCCGGCGCCATAGAGCGACTGCACCGTGACGGGGCCGCTGACCGCTCCGAGCGGCACGGTGACGGTGATCTGCGTCGACGAATTGACGGTATAGCTGGGAGCGGCAAAGCCATTGACTCCATTGAAGCGCACCGCGGTCACATCGACGAATTCGCTGCCGGTAATCGTCAGCGACGCGCCCGGGCGTACGACCGAGGCCGATACGCTGGCGATGACGGGCGCCACCGCGGGAATCAGATGGGACAGCCCCAAGCGCTCCTGACCGGAGAGGGTCATCGGTCCGCTGCCGATCAGCATCGTGCCATCGTCCAACACGTGCATCGAACTGGGCTGGCTGATGGCGCGAAAATCTACGTTCGCGAGGGTGGCCGAGAGATCGAACGTGCCGTTGGCATTGAGCCGGGCCAACGTACTCGTGGCCGAAACACCCGTGTCCAAATAACCGAAGAGCAGGATGCGATCGTCCTGCTGCCGAACGACGCTGTAGGCCGGGCCCACCGATGTTCCGATCGCGAACGTGCCGTCGATCGTGCTATCGGAATTCAAGCGGATCAGCCCCCTGACGGTCGCGCCGTTGTAGGTCCGGAAATCGCCGCTCACGAGAATTTTCCCATTCGGCTGAAGCGCATCCGGGATCAACGTGATGGTGCGGACGATCCAATCCACTCCGGCGGCGGGAATTGCGTCGTCGAACGACCCGGCGGCGGTAAAGCGCACGAGATTGTTGCGCGCCTGGCCGTTCACACTCGTGAAGAGGCCACCCGCGAGGACCTTGCCGTCGGGTTGCAGCGCGAGGGCGTAGACGGGGAAACCAGAGGAACCCGCGTTGAAGTCCGGATCGAGCGCGCCGGTGTTCGTCAGACGCGCGACACCTGCGCGCGGCGCGCCGCTGTTGTTCACATTGCTGAAATTTCCGCCGACATAGACGCCACCGCCAGGAATGACGGCCAGCGCGTTGACTGTGCTGTTGGGGCCGGCGAAGGCATTGAAGGAGGGATCGAAGGAAAGATCGGGATTCAACCGGGCGACGCGATTGGCGGTCGCGCCATTGTAACTGGTGAAGTTGCCTCCGATGAGAATCCGGCCGTCACCCTGAAACGCGGCCGTGACGACCGACCCATTTGGACCGGAAGCACTGGAAACGAGATTGATCGCCGTCACCGCGCCGCCGGAAACGGTCGCAATCGCCGTTGCCCCCGAACCGGCGCCGCCCGAAAGCGTCACCGTCGGGGCCGACGTGTAACCCGCACCGCCGGCCGTGACACTGAAGCCCGTGATCTGGCCATTCGAAGGATTGATCACCGCCACCGCAGTGGCAGGGGTGGTGAACCCGCCGCCTGAAAGGGCGACCGTGGGGGCCGAGGTGTAGCCATCGCCACCCGCGGGAGAAAAGGCGAGATCGAGCGAAAGATCGGACTTGAGCCGCGCCAGGTTGAGCGTCGCCGTATTGCCGAGATGCGTGAAAAAGCCGGCGACGAGCAGTTTGCCGCCCGGCAACGGGAGGATCCGGGAAACGCTGCCCGGGACGCGGAAATTCCCCATGACCGCGGTATCGCGCGCACCCGCCGCCGACACCCGGCCCAGCAAACGGGTGAATCCCGTGCCGCCGACCGTGCCGAACGAACCGCCGAAGACGACGGCGTTGTCGGCGGCCTGCACGAAGATGCTGTTGACCGTACTGTTCACGTTCGGATTGAACGCCGTATCCAAAGCACCCGCGGCATTGAGGCGCAGCAGGCGATTGAAGGTCGCGCTGCCGTTGTAGCTCGTGAACGAACCGCCGATCAGCCAGCGATCGTTCGCGCCGTCGTAAGCGATGGCGTTGACCGTGCTGTTGGCACCCGTGCCGGTGATGAAGGTCGAGTCCACGGCCCCGGTCTCGGTCAGCCGCGCGAGGCGGTTCACCCCGGCGGTGCCATTATAGTCCGTGAAGACGCCGCCCACCAGCACCTTGCTGGTCGCATCGAACGCGAGGGCGTTCACGGTGCCGTTGAAGCCCGTGCCGGTCGCGAAGCTCGTGTCCAGCGTGCCGTTTGTATTGAAGCGTGCGATACGACCGACGCTGGTCCCGTTGGCATGCGCCACGAACGAACCGCCAACGACCACCTTGCCGGTGACGGGATCGAGGGCGAGGGCGTTGACCGCGATGAAATCGAAGGGGTCGGGAGTGTCGGCAATCCCCTGTGTAGCGCCGACGGAAAAATTGGCGCTGTCGAGCGTACCATCGGCGTTGAGTCGCGCGAGGCGGTTGGCCGCCGCACCGTTGTAGAAAGTGAACGAACCGCCGATGATCAGCTTGCCGTCGGCCGGCTGACGGACGATGGCGAACACCCCATAGGCGCCGGAGCCAGTGGTGAAAGTGGTGTCGACGGTTCCGTTGGCGTTGAGGCGGACAAGCCCGGTGCGAGCAAGCCCATTCACCATCGTGAAACTGCCGCCGACCACGATCTTGCCGTCCGGCTGGACGAGCACGGAGTTGACGGTGTAGTTGAAGTTCACCGCGAAGCCAGTGTCGAGCGTGCCGTCGCTGTTGAAACGCGCGAGGCGCCGATAGGACGTGCTGCCGTTGACGCGGATGAAATCGCCCGCGACGAGAAACTGGGTCGCCGAATACGGCACGACGACGCCGATCATGCCGCCAGCGACGGACTCGACGGGGAGATCGAACGCGGGATCGAGTTTCAGCGCCTGCGGATAAAGTGCCGGCGTGATACCGAGCCGCGCCGGGGCGGAGACGATCGCCGTCAATCCGTCTTGAATCACGACATCGTAGGTGTCCGAATCGCTCTGGCTTGCCCCCGCGATCGTGTAACTCGGCCCGTTTGCGCCCGGGATGATGAAGCCGTTGCGCCGCCATTGATACGTGAGCGAGCCGGAGCCCGTCGCGGTCACACTCAGGACCGCGTTTTGTCCCGCGACCACCGCCACATTCAGCGATTGAGCCGAGATGGTCGGCGATTGGATCGTGTCCAGCAGCGCCACCGGATTCGTGGTGGGCGTGTTGGCGCTTCCGCTCCACGTGGCGCCGTGAATCGTATTCGTGGTGCCGGTGGTCGACCACGTCCACAGCACTCCATCCGGGCTGGAGGCGATCTGTCCGCTGGCACCGACCACAATATATTTGCCGCTGTCCCACGCCAGCCCTTCCACCCACGAGGAGAAGCCGCCCGAGTTCGATGTCCATGCAATCCCGTCAGTGCTGGTCAGCGCCCGGCCGGTTTCAGTGATAATCACGAATTGACTGCCGGTCCACATCACGCCGTCGAGCCGGCTGCTCGTGCCCGAGACGCGGGTCGTCCAGGACAATCCGTCGGGGCTGGTCAGAATCGTGCCGGTTTTCCCGACCGCGACAAAACCGCTGGCCCCAATCGCCACCCCGCGCAAAGTACCGAGCGCGGGCACGGTGGGGGCCGGGCTCCACGAGTTGCCGTCGGAGCTGTAGAGAATGAGCGAAGCCGCCGCGCCGCCGACCGCGACAAACCGGTTCGGCCCGGCGACCACACCCCGCAGCGTGTCCGTCGTGCCCGAGTTTCGGGTCGCCCAGGCGACGCCGTCAGGGCTGGTGAGCACGGTGCCGGTCTCGCCGACCACGACAAAGAGATTGGCGCTCGCCGTGGCGGCCCGCAGCCGTTTCACCGACCCGGAGGTGCGACTGGTCCACGCCAGCCCGTCGGGGCTCGTCAGCAGGGTCCCGCCCTGCCCCACCGCGACGAACTGCAGACCGGTCGTACCCTGGCCGCGGAACACCAAGGGCGCGCTCGCGCTGAGGGTGGAACCGTAGCCGTTGGTCGCGACGACCGAATAGGCCCCGGCATCGCCGGTCTGCAGATTCGCAACCGTGAGGGTCGCGGTGGTGGCTCCGGCGTATTTCGCGTCGTCGGTCAACGGGTTGCCGTTAAACCGCCACTGATAGGTCACCGCCCCGTTGCTGGTCGCCACCACGGAGATGATCGCCGTGCCACCGACGACCACCGACTGGATCGCCGGCTGGGTGGTGATGATCGGCGCCACCGCGTAGGAGGGGACGCCCTTGCGGATGGTGTTGTAATACGAGAGATACAGGTTGCCAGCAGTGTCCACCGTCACACCAAAGTCCGGGATTGTTGACTCGCCAAAAGGAATGAGTGATTCGCCCGCGGTTCCGGCCCTGCCGAGCGTAGTCGCCACTCCACCCGCCGTGATCTTGCGGATGGTCGAATAATACAGCTCATTCACATATACGTTTCCAAGGCCATCCACCGCCAGCGCGCGGGGAAAATAAAATCTCGCGGCGCTACCCATGCCGTCCGAATCGAAAAAGGTGCCGGCAAAACCGGCCAGCGTAGTGACGACACCGCCGGGAGTTATTTTCCTAAGTGCCCGTCAATAAATAAGGTTTACATCTTTGGAAAGCCGCTGTAATCCTATGAGTAGATGGTGCATGTCCGTGATATTCGAAAGAAGCTGCGAGTTTTGTGGCCGCATCTCAGTGAAAGGTCGCGACGAATGAT
>SXSC01000008.1 GCA_005792355.1 Opitutaceae bacterium | reverse complement strand
GAACAACTTCGCCTGCCGCATCCAGCCTCATTACGCGCCGCCGTCTGCTGGCTCGGTCGCCGATAACCGCCCAGTCGGACCCAGCTTCTGGATCAATCCGCCAATGCAACATGCAACAGGCTGACCCTTTTGGATTGGCCGCCTCGTAGAGTTGCACGAGCGAGGCGAGGCGGGCTTTTCACCAGCCTGTTGCCTCACGTTGGGAAAGGGAACGCTTACGGCGCCCTGGCCTCCGCCGCCTTTAGTTTCCACTCCGCGGCTTTTTCCGGCTCGTTCGTGGCGGTGTAGAGTTTTTCCAGCGCTTCCGCCACCCACTGCCGTCGCAGCCGGGCGCCGTCGTCGGCCCCAGGACTTGAAGGTCTGCTAAGGGTGGCGTAGCTGTTGACCAGCAGCGGCTCCGCTTCTCCGTAGCGTTGCTGGCCGGCGACGGCGAGCGCCACAGTTGCGTAGGCCCAACTGGCATTCACGGTGGGCAAGATTTTGGTGCGAATCTCGATGCCTTCCCGGGCGACGGCTTCCGCCTCCTCGAATTTCCCCAATTTAAGCAGCGTATCGCCAAAAACTCGAAGCGAAGTTCCCAGAAAGTCACTCGATCCGGCATCGCGCACGCGGACCAAGGCCAGTCTTTTCCGCTCCAACACTTCAGATTCCGCGAAACGATTCGGTCCGAGCGCCGCGATGGCAGCCGACAGGTCATCGATCAGGGTAAATTCCTCCTCGAGCTTTTTGGCCTCGGTCGGCGTGATCATAAAGCCCGGCGCGATGGCGCGGGTCGACTGATCCGAGAGAAACCAACGGGCTTGTTCGGCCAGAGCATCGGAGGCCGGCAGCGCGGCGATTTCGCGACGGAGTGCATCGAGCCGGTCAAATTCGTCCACGGCGCTCACCAGTTTTCCTTCGTCGGTGAGCCGCCGGCCCGCACAGATCGTGGCCAGCTGCAGCAGCCACCGCGGCGTCGGGCCGGCGCGCACGACCGGCGGTGTCGCCCACACGTGCTGGGCCCCCGTGGGCGTGCCGATCCCGGCGGCAGTCGTGACAAATCGTTCGTCCGGGCTAAAAGCCGCCATTGCGACCGCGGCTTCCCTGGAGTATAGTGGATCACCGAGGGGCAACCCCGACGCAATATCCCACACCTGAGTCACACCGTGGGCCGCTGCCGTGACGACGCGAGCGTTGTCGGCCGAAAGCGCGACTCCGCCCACGGCTCCTCCCAGCACCAGCGGCGCTCCCACGGGCTGCTGCGTGGCGCTGTTCCAGACTTGCACGGTGCCGTCAGCCGCATGGCTGGCGTAGAGCCTGCCATCGGCGGAAACCACGATGCCCGTGACATTGAAGGTGTGCGCCTGGGTCGATTGCAGGAGCTTCCCGGTCGTTCCATCCCACACCTGCACGGTGCCCCAGGCATTGCCGGTCAGGAGGCGAGTGCCATCGGGACTGAAGCGCCCGACCCGAAACGCCTCCTTGCCTTCCGTCCCCAAGATGCAAAGCAGCTTGGCGTCAATGATCCGATAAACCCGAATTCTACCGGCGACGCCCGTTTCGAGGATGGCCACCCGTCCATCGTCGGGGCTGAAGTCGGCGGTTCCTGCGGCTGCTGTAAGACCAGCCGCCGGAATTTTTCCGACCCGTTGCCCGGTGCGCAGATTCCAAATGCCGAACGACGGGCTTGTTTCTCCCGTCGGGGTGAATAGGGCCACTCCAAGGTTCCCGCTCGAACTGATCGTCATACGACTCCGTGCTGGAATTGCGTCCGCCAAGATGACCTTGCTGAGCACGCCGTCTTCGCTTCGGGTGACTGCTTCGCGCTGCGGTCGGACATATGGGATTGTCACCATCACGGTCTCTGGCCGGAAAGTATGGTTATCCGCTCGGGCGTCGAATCGTAGGACGCCGGCAGTGAAGCCAAACCGCTCCGTCGTCCGGCGGCCGGTTGCGATATCGATGGCGAACATTTCAAGACCTGGTGACTGCAACGGCCACAGCAAACGAGCAGGCAACTGGGAGGAAAACGGTGCCGCCATGAATGATCGGGATCCGAGGGGGAGCGTCAGCGGTACCGCCGGCCCGGCGGTCACTTTTAGTCTGTGCAGGGCACCGCTTGCAGAGGTGACCACCAGCGTCCGGCCATCCCGCGCGAGGCTGGCGCCGAACCCTCGGTCCCACTTGACGGTCGACGCTGCCAACGTGCCGGCCTGCAAATTCCAAAGCCGGCACTGCCCGTCGAGAGAAATCGTCGCCAGCGTCGTGCTCTCGTCGCTCAGCCCAACAAACCGCACGGGGCCACCGTGCGCTAACGCCGGGAAAGCGAGTTTTCCTGTGGCGACCTCGAATACTTTGGCTGTGCGATCATTTGACGTCGCGACGACCCGGGTGCCATCGGGAGTCAGCCAGAGATCGTTCGGTTCTTCGGTGCCGAAGAGGACAGGTGGACCAACTGGGACCAGTTTTTCGGCGTCATAGACTGAAGCCGACCGAACGCTGCCGCCGCGTGCATTCACCCACGCCGTCACCAGCAGGCGCTTCCCATCGGCGCTGAAGTGGAGGGCGCTGCAGTAGTCCGGCGCACCCTCGGCGAGCTTCGCGATCACCTTGCCATCGGGAACTGAACGCACTTCCAGGGTAAAATTACGCGAATTGTATCCTGTCACGGCTACATTGTAGGGCTCCGCGCTCGACGTCGCGAGACGAGTGCTGTCCGGGCTGAACGTGGTCCGACGTTCCTCACGAAAATCTCTGCGTTCGAGCAGCTCCCCTCCCGAACGCTCCTGGCCGGTGCTCGCATCGAAAATCGTCCAAGACTCATAATGGGCGACCAGCCAGCGACCATCCGGACTGAAGGAGAAATCCGGCCACCAAGCACGCCGAGATCCCGCCACTCGTAAGGGAGCGAGCGCGGCAACGCGCGGCTGCGGGATGATGGGTGCGAAGCGCGGCCGCCCGGTCGCGGTGTCGCACACCACGACCGTGCCATTGACGAAGGCCACCGCGAAGACATCGGAATTTTTCGCCGCGGTCCGCAGCCCGTTGGCGTGGACCTCGTGCTCAAACGCGAACTCCCGCTCGATCTTTCCCTCGATCACATCGATGAGGCGCACGCGCCCATCTTCGCTCACGACCAGCGCCGAGCGGCCGTCAGCCAGAAGTGCCGTGGCTCCGGCCGGAGAGGGTAGCATCAGCGCCGGGCCCACCGGGAGGAAGAACGTGCGCGCAGCAAGCGCCGTCATGATCCGCGTCGCCGCGACGCTGGAATCCTGCCCTCGGCGGGCGGCGCTCACGAGATACGCGAGCCCATCGCCAACTTTGCCCTCATCGAGCAAGCGGGAACCTGTGGCCAGATCCGCTCGCGCGAGCTGGGCCGCCGCCCGGTGTTGGGCACGCACGCCAAACACGGCGCCGATGCTCAGGCCGATCACAGCGACGACGGCACCCGCCAGCGCCCAGCGTAGATGGCGCGTGCGCCGTGCGGCAGCGGCAAGGTCCAAGCGGCGCAGCGCCTCGGCCTCCTCCTCCGCGATCCGCTGCTGCCGCGCGTCGCGGGCCGCGCGAATGACTTCGGCGAGCACGTCGTGCGTCAGCTCCACGCGCTCGACGCCGAGGCGGTCCTCGATGCGGAGGAGGCGGCGGTTGACGAGCGTGTCGATGAGCGGGCGGGTGACGCCGGGAAAATCGAGCGCCGACTCGAGCGAGAGGTTGTCGCGGAAGCCGGACTTCGTAAGCAGGTGATCCTCGACGAAGGTGCGCATCGCCTCGGGCAGATCGGCGACGCTGCGTTCGTAGAAATTGGTGAGAATCTCGCGGCGGTTTCCGGAGACGAGGTCGGCGGTGATCTGCGCCTGGCCGAGGGCGCGGCGACGCTCGTTCAGCTCGCGGCAGATGATCGAGAGCAGCGGCGGCTCGACATCGAGCTCGGCCAATCTCTCCACTGAGCCGCCGCGGGCTCCGGCGACAAATTCGACGATCGCGCGCGCCACCTCCTCGGTCACAAGGCCGGCGCCGGGTTTCACGACGGCTTCGAGGGCCTGGACGCCGTTCATGCGGGAGAGCCGCATGCGGTTGTCCATGAGCGTGGGCATGATCGCCTTGAGGCTTTCGAGGTGCGGCAGATAGTCCTCGCGCAGCGTGATGACCACGCGGTAGTCGGTGGCGCCGAAGTCGAGCGCATCCAGCTCGGCGGGCGAGGCCTCGACGCGCGCCACAAGCGCATCGGGTGGGCGGTTTTCCACGAGCTCGGCCAGCTCGGTCATGAACGCGACCGCGCGCTGGCGACCCGATTCGCCACCTCCACTCGGAGGGCTGCGCTCTGTCGCAGCCGAATCCTCCGCGCCCACCTCCCCGGCGCCGACGGAGCGGCGCCCTCCGAGATCGGAATTTCGTGTCTGGGCGCCGAGCGTGAACAACTCCTCGAATTGATCGAAGACGAGCACGGGCGAGAGCGCGATGCCGCCGGGCGAGACGAGGCGGTTGTCGCGGTGATGGAAAAACTCCCAGAGCGATTCGCCGGGGCGGGCGACGCCGGCCTTGGTCCACGAGCCGGCGCGGGCGGTCGCGGCGAGGACGGTTTGCTTCACCTGCTCGCCGAGTGACGGCGCGCCGGGCGCGTGATCGAGCCGGAGGTAGATGGGGCAATAATCGGCGCTGCGCAGCCGCGGAAACACGCCGGCCTGCAGCAGCGAGGATTTGCCGAGACCCGATTGGCCGAAGAGCACCGTGAGCGGATCCCCCTGCACGCGGCGGGAAAGGGTTTTGATCTCCGCGTCGCGACCGAAGAACTGCGCGCTCTGCGCCTCGGTGAACGGCGCCAAACCCGGCCAGGGGTTTTCGCGATCGAGGGCGGAAGGCGAAATTGAGGTAGATGCAGACATCGGAGTTTGACCGCAGATTACGCAGAGGGCGCAGATACCAAACCCACTGAATTGATGCCTTTATCTGCGTTCATCTGCGAAATCTGCGGTGAGAATTCAGGGAAAAAGAGGCGAGGTTGACCATCGACGCATGGAGGCACATGGGCCGGGCCAGGGATTTTCGCGGTCGAGGGCGCTCATGATCGATCCTTTTTTCACAGAGGGCACAGAGCGCAGCCCACCGAGGGCACGGAGAAAATCATCAAGCTCGGCAATACATGGTTTTAAGTTCGTGTAGCTCTGCGAGGAATCCTCCAAGGCACGATGGCCACAAAAAGCACGAAGAATCACAAAAACGGACGGACTTTTTTTGTGCCTTTTTGTGGCCATGCCCTCCGGCGATTGGGTTTGGTTGCGGCTCCGCCGCATTAGGAACTCTGTGTCCGATCTCTGTGCTCTCTGTGACAAATGCCTTGGAAACATCACGGGCGTTTGCCTCCGGTGAGTTCGCGGAGCCGTTGCGCGAACTCCGGCGTGAGCTGGCCGGTCGGGAGGCGCGTGAAGTGCAGCGCCTTGATCTTCGCGGGCACGAGCGCGGCGCCGGCCTCGGTGTCGTCGATGCACACGGGCAAAATGAAACGCGCACCGTCGGCCATCGCCTCGGTGCGGTCCACGGCCCAGCTCCATTCGCGGCGGAACCAGCCTTCGATGCGGCGCTGCGTGTTGGCCGAGATCACCGGGAGGAAAAAGCCGCAGCGCGCGATGTTGCCGCGGATGCGGTGCGCGAAATCGTCGCCGCCCTCCAAGCGCTCCAGATCGAACCACGCGGGGATGCCCGCGGCGTCGAGCCCGGCCTTCAATTGCTGCACCGCGGCAAGATCCTCGCGCGCGTAGCTGATGAAGACTGCGCCGTCGGACATTTCGCGCTCGGGTGGGAGGAACCGCACCGATCCCGCCGCGGCGCCGCCTGCTCCCGCGCGTTCGGAACCGCCGCGTCGCGCGCTCCAGCGGCGGTGCAGTTCGTCCACGAAGGCAATCGCGCCGCCCGCAAACAGCCGCGTGCTGCTGCTGACGTGCTGGAGAAAAAACACGAGGCCCGGCTCGCGGCTGGCACCGAGGTCGGCCACGGTTTCGCCCACGTCGCGCGGCTCGGAGAGGCGGCGGCGTTTCGCGAGGCGCAGGAAGAGGCGCGTCATCCAGTCGGAAAAATCGCCGCCGAGCAGGAGCAGGTGGTTGTGTTCGAGTTCGCAGAAGAGTTTCTCCGGCCCGTGGTGCCGCGTCTGCAGGGCGCAGACGAACTCGATCACATCCTCGTCGGAAATCGCGTAGCTCGGTGTGGCGGCGATCCGGCCGAGCAGGTGAAACACGAGCGGCCGGGTCAGCGCGGCGCGTTCGACCGCGAGGTCGGTGAGTTTGTTGGGCGTGTAGGCGAGCACCTCGGTCGTGCGCGCACCGGCGAAGCGTACGGCGTTGAGCGCGTCCTCCATGAGCGTGTCGAAGGTCGTGCTGACGAAGAGGTCAAAGTCGGTGATTGCGGCGAGTTTCAGGAGCGCGGGCGACGGGGCGAAATTCGCCTCGCGCATGATGGTGCGCACGCGCGCGTAGAGATCCTCGCGGCGGCCGCGGGCGGCGAGGTGGCGCACGATCACGTCATTGAGCGTGGGCGTGGGGGTTGCCCCGGCTACATTCATCCCGAGACGCGCGGCGAGCGTGCGCGCCAGCCACCCGTAAAGATTCTCCTGACCGGCCTGCCCTGAGCTTGTCGAATGGGCGTCGGTCGGCACGGTGACAAGCTCGGGGCCGATGATCGGGATGACGCGTTTCTCTTCGACGAAGTTCAGCAGGTCCTCCCACGCGTCGTCGTCGAACGCGGCCACGGCGGACATGGGGGATTCGGCGGTGAGGGACAACATCGGGACAAGGAGAGGCGAGAGGGAGGCTGAAGCAGAACGCTCAACGCTCAACGTTTAAGTTGCGGGGCGGATCATGGCGGGCACAACTCACAGAGTTGTCGGTAGTGCAGACCAATCGCTGCATGGTCCGATTTCGGAGGGCTGCGTCCTGACCCTGAGCTTGCCGAACGGGTTTTGTCGCAGCCGCATTGGCGGGCGGAAGGGGCACCCGAGGGGGTCAGCCTGTTGCATGTTGCGTTGGCTCTACGGCCACTTCGGCAAAAATCCTGGTCCACTTCTGATCACCCATAAATTGGGCAGCCTCGCCCGGTTTGTCCACGGACCGCGCCCCGCCTGCCTCTCGGGTGGCGAGTGGCTGGCCGAGTTGCAGATTAGAGATTCGAGCGCCGGCTGGGTCCGCTACGTTGTGCGGTTCCATGTCACCGCCCGTCAACCGAGCGACTCACAGCAGGCGGAATTCGAGGACATCTCCCGCGGGAAACCGAT
>SXSC01000081.1 GCA_005792355.1 Opitutaceae bacterium | reverse complement strand
TCCTGGATACGAGTGCCTGTGGAAAGGCTACGCGCAGTTTCGCGCCATGGTTCAAATCATCGGCCTGACCCGGAAGCGCGCCCGCAGCGCCGACGATTGATGCGCTACAGCCCCTTTTGTGGGGCAAGTGCAGGGCTAGCGCGACGATCGTGGGATAATAGTCCGAGGTGCTGAGCGGCACGCGGACCACCCGTCCGCCCGGGAATCCCCGCGGCCACTCCACCAGCGCCGGCACCCGGATGCCGCCTTCGAGCAGGCTGGCCTTCCGGCCGCGAAACGCCCCGGCGCTCCCGTGCGGATGGATGTAGCTCGGGCCGTTGTCGCTGCAGAAAAACACCACGGTGTCCTCCGACCGGCCGAGCCGTCGCAGCTCGCCGCGCAGCCGGCCCACCTGTGCATCCATGGCGCTGATACTTCCGTAGTAGTGCTGCTTCTCAATTTCGAGGTCCGCGTAGGGCCGGCGCGACTCGCGTCCCGCCGCCACGGGCGTGTGCGGCGTGTGGAACCAGATGCAGGCGAAGAACGGCCGGTCGGCCGCGCCGCGGATGAACTCGAGCGCGCGGTCCATGATCAGCTGCGAATCGTCGCCCGCGAGGTTCTCATCCACAAACCGCCCCGGCCCGGTCCAGTAGTTCTCCGCCCACCGGTGCTCGGTGCCGACGGCCTCGGCGTCCTGCTTCAGGATGCTCTCCACGCGCTCAACGGTGTTGGTGTAGAAGTAGGGGTTGAACGTCGGCACATTGCCCTCCGTGCTGAAGCAGGTCGTGAACCCGTGCTCCCAGGGCGGCGCGTAGCGTGAGGCCTCCACCTTGTTTTTTCGTCCCTGCCGTAGTGTGCGGCTGAGCTGACCGAGATGCCACTTGCCGAAATGCCCGGTGGCGTAGCCGGCCTCGCGCAGCGCCTCCGCCAGCGTGACCTCGCCCGCGGGCATCCGCCCCTCGCTGGCCCAGTTGATGTTGTACCGGCTCGGATGCCGGCCGGTGAGGCAGGAGCCGCGCGTCGGCGAGCACACCGGCACCGCCGCGTAGAAACGCTCCAGCCGCACGCCCTCGCGCGCCATGGCGTCGAGGTGGGGCGTCTTCAGCACCGGGTGGCCGTTGAAACCCACATCGCCCCAGCCCTGGTCGTCCGCCATCATCAAGATGACATTCGGCCGCTGTGCTGCTGCGCCGGCGACCGCCGACGGCAGCAATCCGGCCAGTGCCGGCAACAGCAGGAGGGAAGCGAGTTTCATGGGGAGCGGACGGGAGGCGGCCCGCAGAATCGCCGGGCCACGCGCGAGGCTGGCGCGGCGCGCGCCGCCCTGGCAACGGCCAATCGCCGGTTTGAAAATTGAACCGCCGGAGACAGTCCGGCCGGTTTGAAAAACGAACCGCCATGCCGGACTTCACTCGCCGTGTTGACGCGGGCAGCATTGCCGCCTCCCTCCCCTGTGCCCCTTCCCCGCATGATGCCCCGCTTGCTCCTCCTCGGCGCCGCCTGTCTCGCCGGACTCGGTTCCGCCCGCGCGGCGGCACCCGGCGCCGCGCCGACCGCGCCGGTCAACTTCGTCTTTTTCCTAATCGACGATCTCGGCTGGGGCGATCTCGCGTGCTACGGCAACCCGCACGTTCGCACGCCCCATATCGATCGGCTGGCCCGCGAGGGCACTCGCTTCACCGACGCCTACGCGGCGGCTCCGGTATGTTCGCCCGCGCGCGCCGGGTTGTTCACGGGCCGCTGGCCGGCTCGCGTGGGCGTGACCGATGCGATCGGCGAGGCCGGCATCAAGTGGAACGGCGGCCGCAAGACCATCCCGCCCGGAAACGCCAGCCAGCTCGCCCTGGCGGAAATCACCTTGGCCGAAGTGCTGCGGTCGGCCGGCTACGCCACCGCCAGCATCGGCAAATGGCATCTGGGAAGCGAAGGGTTTCTCGCTCAGGACCAGGGCTTCGACGTCAACTTCTCCGGCAATCGTCTCGGCAGCCACAAATCGATGTTCGGACCCGACTACGGCATCGGCCTGCCGCCGGCGCCTGCCGGCGAATACCTGACGGACCGCCTGCAACACGAAGCGGAAGCTTTCATCACCCGCCACCGCGAACGTCCGTTCTTCGTCGTGCTGAGCCATTACGCGGTTCACCGTCCCGTCGCCGCACGGCCGGAGACCGTGGCCCGCCAGCCCGCCAAGGGCCCGCCACCCTGGGGGCTGGTCCCGGAATACGCCGCGATGATCGAGGACGTCGATACGAGCGTGGGTCGGATGACGGAGTTCCTGCGTGAACAGGGCCTTGAGCGTCGCACCGTGATCGTGTTCACCTCCGACAACGGCGCCGTGCGCTTTTGGGGCTCGAACGGCGGCCTGCGCGGCACCAAGGGCGTGCTTTACGAGGCGGGCATCCGCGTGCCGCTCATCGTCCGGCTGCCCGACGGCACCGGTGCCGGCCGCGTATCCAATTCTCCGGTGCACGGCTGCGATCTCTTCCCCACCCTGCTTGACCTCGCGGGTGTCACCCCGCCCGACGGCCTCCGGCTCGATGGGACGAGCCTCGTGCCGCTGCTGCGCAGCGCCGCCGGTTTCCCGTCCGAGCGGCCGCTCTTTTGGCACTACCCGCATTACAACATGCACGGCGCGACGCCCGCGAGTGCGGTCCGCGTCGGCGACTACAAGTTGCTCGAGTTTTTCGAGGATGGCCGGCGCGAGCTCTACGACCTGCGGGCCGACCCTGCGGAGAAAAACGACCTCGCCGCCGCCCGCCCGGAAATCGTCGCGCGTCTCGCCGCGCGGTTGGCGGAATTTCGTGAGGCCAGCGGTGCGCTCCTGCCGAAGGCCAACCCCGCCTACGCCGGCGTCGAGCCGACGCTGCCGGAACTGCGCCCCTTCGAATCGACCCGCACCGTGCCAGGCGGAAAATAACGTGTGGGCGCGGCACTGCCGCCGGCTTGGACCAAACCTCAGTTCTCTGTCACCGGCCCGGCACTACAATGGCCAAAGCGCGGATACGTTCGGAGCCCAGTTTCGGGCCCTTGACGAAGCGCGAGGGAGTCCAGGGAAAACAAGCGCGGATCGAATCCGCTGCCCGATCCGAGCACCGGGAAACTTGACACCTGCGGCCGGTAATGCACTTGTAACGCATATGAAAACGTTCAACGCCCGACTGGCCGAGCAGGACTTGAGGAAGTTCGCCGCGAAGGCCCGGCGGCGAGGTGTGTCACAAGCCGCCCTGTTGAGGGAGTGGATCCACGCCCGCGAGATTCCGACGGTTGACGACGCCGCGGGTTGGGAAGCGCGGAATTCGGGTAACCGCCGGCTGCGTATCGCCCTTGGCTGATTACCTCCTCGATACGTCGTTCTTGATCGACTACTTCAACGAAGTGGCCGAGGGCACGGTTGGACCCGCGCGACGGTTTCGGGCCACGTTGCCAGGCGCATCCAAACTTTGCGTCTCTATTGTCTCGCTGGCCGAATTGATCGAAGGCGCCGGCGACGCGACGGCCGTCGAACAAGAACTGCTTCGCTTGGCGCGGGTGGTGGGACTCCACCATCAGCACGGCACTCGTGCCGGGCTGATGCAGCAGCGGGCGCGCGCGAGGGGCATACGCATGGGCGAGAACGATGCTTGGATTGCGGCTACGGCGGCTCTGGCCCAGCTCACCATCATCGGCGACGACGATCGCGCGTTCGCGAACCGCCCGGCGGTTGCGTACGTGAATTTCCGCGCCGCACGCGTTTAGCACGCCCTGCCACCGCCGCCCCGCCCGCCATGCCCTCAGCCGACCCTGCAATTGCCCGCTGGTATGCTGACGAGGTACAGCCCCACGAGGCGGCACTGCGGGCCTGGCTGGCCAGTCGCTTTCCCAATCTCGCGGACGTGGATGACATCGTGCAGGAATCGGTGTTGCGGGTGCTGCGCGCACGGGGCAACGGGCCGATCCTCTCGCCCAAGTCCCTGCTTTTCGTCGCCGCCCGCAACCTCGCCCTCAACCGTTTGCGCGATGCGCAGCGCGAACCCGTGCAGCCTTTAGCGGATTTCGACCTCGGTGGTGTCTTAGATGAGCATGAGGACATCCGTGAAACCGTCGCCCGCCTGGAGGAGTATCGCGTGCTGATCGAGGCCATCCAGTCGCTGCCGCAACGCTGCCGGCAGGTCATGACCCTGCGGCGGATATACGGGCTTTCGCAGAAAGAAGTGGCGGCCCAACTCGGCATTTCGGAACACACCGTCGAGGCCCAGAGTACCATCGGCCTCGACAAATGCGCGGAATTCTTCCGGACGCGCGGTCACGTCTCCCGCCGATCATGAACCAACGCCTGCCGGAATCCTCCGATCAGCGTGCCCTCGAGCACGAGGCCGCCGCCTGGGTGGTGCGGGAGGAACGCGGACTCACGCCGGGGGAACAGGACGCGCTGTCCCACTGGCTTGCCGCCGATCCCCGCCACGGAGAGATTTTGCGCGAGCGGCGTTGGGCGTGGCGGGAATTCGATCGCATTGCCGGCTTGCCCGCGACGCTGACGCCGGCGCCCGATCCCGACTTGCTTGCCCCGCGGTCGGCCCGAGCAAAAAGCCACTCGTCCCGCTGGCGGGTGTTCGCCTGGGCTTCGGCCGCGGCCGCTGCGGTGGCGATCATCCTGCTGTGGGTGGGCGTGGCGCCCCGCACGGTTCCCTCCGGACCACTCGCACCTCCGCGGCTCTCCACGGCCCTGGCCGCCCCGTGCGAGCAGCGCACCCTCGAGGATGGCTCGCTCGTGCAGCTTAACCGCGGCGCGCAACTCAGCATCGACTTCACGGCTGGCGTGCGGCGGGTCCGACTGCTGCGGGGCGAGGCCCACTTCGCGATCGCCAAGAATCCGGAGCGACCGTTCGTCGTCGAGGCGGGCGGTGTCACCGTCCGGGCGGTCGGCACGGCTTTCAATGTGCAACTCACCTCCGCGGCGGTGGACGTCGTGGTGGCGGAAGGCCGCGTGGCCGTCGGTCGCGCGGCCGAGGCTCGATCGAGCCCGCTGGCTCCAGTGCTGGAGGCGCGGCAGCAGGTCGTCGTCCCCCTGCGCGATGCCGCGCCGGTCCCGCCGCCGGTCACCTTGAGCGAGGCGGAACTCGCCGCCCGTCTCGGCTGGCAGCCCCGCATGCTGGATTTCACCGATGTGCCGCTTGCAAACGTCGTGGCGGAATTGAATCGGCGGAACCCGGTGCAACTGATCCCGGAGTCCGCGGCGCTGGGTGAACTGCGGGTCAACGCCAGCATCCGCTCGGACAACGTGGAGGGTTTCGTCCGCCTGTTGGAGTCGAGTTTCGATCTTCGGGCGGAGTGGCGTAGCGAGACGGAGATTGTCCTGCGCCGCGTCCGTTGATGCGGCGAAATAAGACCGGCGTAACTTCTTTCCACCCGGCTTAGCGGAAATTTCCGCGGCTGGGGTCTTAACAGGCATGAACCGCGCAAACCCCGCCTCGTTCCACGCGCTCCCACTTCGGTTGCCGCACCTGCGGCTCGCCACCCTCGGCCTGTTGCTACTTGCTTTGACCCCCGGTCTTCGCTCCGCCGCGGAGGTTCCGCGCGACTTCGATGTGCCGGCCGGTCAGGCGCGCGACACGCTCAAGCGCTTTGCCACCCAGGCGCACGTGGAGATCGTTTTCCCGAGCGAGAACACGCTCGACGTGGTGACCAACGCCGTCCGCGGTCGGCACTCGCCCGAGGAAGCGGTGGCGGCCATGCTGGCCGGAACCACTCTCACGGCAGCGCGCGATCCCCAGACCCGCGCCGTTGCCGTTCGTCCGAGGTCCCTCTCCTCAAGCATGGCCCCGGCGACGCCCGCGCGTTCGCCCAGCGTTTCGGCCCAAGCGGTGGCATCCGGCTCGGGCCCGGGATCCGCCGGGGACGTTCCGGTGCAGCTGTCGCCCTTCGAGGTCAAGGCGGTCGACACGGCCGGTTATCTTGCCGCCGAGGCGACTTCCGGCACTCGCTATGCCACGCCGATCCTGGAAACACCCATCGCGGTCAACACGATCACCCGGGACTTCATCGAGGACTTTCAACTGATCGACACCACCGGACAGGACATGCTCGCGTTTACCAGTTCCTTCACCTTCACGGGCGGGACCGGGGCCATCAACCTGCGCGGCATCCGCGGATTTTCGGTGTACAAGAATGGCATCCGCGAAGGCGGCGTGCTCGGACCGGCGTCGCTCGAGCGGGCCGAGGTGATCAAGGGTGCCAACGCCGCCATTTACGGCCAGGCCGAGCCTTCCGGGATGGTGAACCGAATCACTAAAAAGGGTCAGGAAAGGCCGTTCTACGAACTGCTGGTCACCGGTGGCACTGGGGCTACCAGCCGAACCCAGGTCGATGTGAACCAGCCTCTCATCCAAGGTCGGCTGCTTTCGCGCTGGGCAGCCTCCTACGAGCACAATCGCTTTGGCTGGCAGGACTTCGCCAATTTCAAACGCACCAACCTCTATGGCTCCACGACGTGGAAGATCGACGGAAGCACCAGCCTCACGATCAACTCCGAATACATCTGGTTTCGCAGCCACACCCAGACGGCCGAGCAGATGCCGTTCGTTTTTGTGCCGGTCGTCGTCAATCGGGCCACCTCCAACCAGTTTATCGGGATGTTTGGCGTGGGCGAGTTCGAGCGCTACGCCCACATCAACACGCTCGGCCCCACCACCTACAATCAGGTGGAATACACCCAGATCGACGGCACGCTCAGCCGCCGAATCAACTCCTGGCTGACCACTCGCCTGTTGGGCGCATACTGGAACCGAAATCAGAACCAATCAAACTACGAAAGGAGTGGCACCAACGTTAACGCCTACAATATCGCAACGGGCGTTCTCCAGGGCACACAGACTCCGCGGATCATGAAAAGCCGCGGCACGCAAGTGAATGCGCAGGTTGATCTCCTTGCAGAGTTCAACACCGGCGCGATCACCCACAAGGCCCTGCTCACCTTCGACTACAAGTCCAGCGCTTCCCTCAGCGCCGAACGGAGAACCTCCCTCACGCAGTACTCGATGCCCTTGCAGAACTACCTAACCGGCGGGCCCTATTCGGTGCCGGGATTTCCTTATGAGTATGACTTCAACCACACGGTCTGGAACGTAAACCTCCGCCGGGTTGAGACCGAGGACGTGACCAGCGGAGTCATGCTGAGCGAGCGGTTGGGGTTCATGCAGAACCGCTGGCTATTCATCGTGGGGGGCCGCCGTGACCTCCTGCGCCGCCAGCAGGTCGACCATCTCAATCCACTTAGGTCTTCTAGCGCTTTGGCCGCGGCGGGTCAATGGATGGATTACGGCGAGGACGCCGCCAATACCTACCAGACTGGCACGCTCTTTCGGGTGACTAATGACCTTTCCGTGTTCGCCAACATGAGCAGCTCATTCCTCCCCCAGCGCGGCGATGGAGTGTACTGGGACGCTGACGGCAATCCACTCGATCCGCAGAAGGGCTTCGGCGTCGAAGGCGGCTTCAAGATACTCTTGGCCAATCAGCGACTGTCGCTCACGTTCGGCGGCTACGACCTGCATCGCACCAACATTCCCCGCACCGCGCGCGATCCCGCCGGCAATGTCATCCAAATCCCGGGCGTTACTCCCGGCACGACGCGGCAGTACAGTACGGTGGCTGATGTCCGATCGAAAGGACTGGAACTCGACGGCATCTGGTCGCCGTCCGACAACGTGTCCTTCACACTTGGAGTGGGCTACAATCGGATCCGCTACTCGAAGATCCCGAACGCTACCGAGCAATACTTGCTTGGCACGACGCCCGAAGGATCCCCCGAATGGACGGGCGGGACGACGGTTTCCTACCGCTTCACCGGTGAAAGGCTGAAGGGACTGGCTGTGCGCGCCAGCCTTCGCTTCAATGGCGAGGCGCTTATCAATAACAACACTCTGAGCATTTACGGCACTAGCGGCGTGGAAGGGCCACCGGTCACGATTGGCGGAGAGGAGTTCAAACGGTACTACTTCAAGAATCCTTCCTACTCGGTGGTTGGCTTGGGCGTCACCTACCGCTGGAAGAGCGGCCGCCTGAGTCAGGCAGTGACCCTCGACGTCGGAAACGTCCTCGACGAACTTTATTTCCGGACAAGAAAGCCCGGCGATCCCCGCTCGTTCCTCCTTGGCTACCGGCTGAAGCTGTAGGTCGCTAGAGGTCGGGCTCCTCCCACACCCAAGGCAAATCCCGTTCTTCCTGGTGAAACCTGCCCTGTTCCGCACTTGCCATCTCGTCACTC
Source organism: Opitutaceae bacterium (assembly GCA_005792355.1). GTDB lineage: Bacteria > Verrucomicrobiota > Verrucomicrobiia > Opitutales > Opitutaceae > ER46. Next base: position 20,505 of record SXSC01000081.1, on the reverse strand, counting down.
TGGGAGGCCTTGCCGTGCTCCTCCCGCCACTCGCGCTCGTCCACGCCGCCGACCGCCAATCACCAAGGCCAGCCGCCGCTACTTCAGCAGCGACAGCGGCCACTCGGCCAGCCTATGTGCCGCCGCCACCCACCTTCCCGGACGTGGCGTACGGGAAACATCCCAAGCAGGTGCTGCATTTCTGGAAAGCGGAGACGGACCAGCCCGCACCGCTGATCGTTTACATCCACGGCGGTGCCTGGACGGGTGGAGATCGTTACAAGTATCTGAACATGGTCCTTCCCGACGCGCTTCGACACGCCATCTCCGTCGCCTCAGTCGAGTACCGCTTCATCGTCGAAGCGAAAGCCGACGGCGAGGTGCCGCCCCTCCGTGGGCCCATGATGGATTGCGCCCGCGCCATCCAGTTTCTGCGGCACAAGGCCGCGGAGTGGAACATCGACAAATCCCGCGTCGCCGCGTGCGGGGGTTCCGCCGGGGCCTGCACGAGCCTGTGGATTGCCTTCCACGATGATTTGGCCGATCCCACCAGCAGCGATCCGATTTCCCGAGAGTCGACGCGGCTGTTCTGCGTGGGCTCGCATCGCGGTCAGACGTCGCTCGACCCGAAGCAGATTCGCGCATGGATGCCGACGAACGTCCATGGCCACGGCGCCTTGGGCATCACCGACGACCGGGCCCGCAATCTGACGGCTAACGAGGTTTTCCACGCGGATCGCGAGCGGTTCCTGCCCTGGATCAAGGAATACTCACCCTATGAACTCGTCAGCCCGGATGATCCGCCGGTCGGTCTCTATTACCAGACTCCACCCGCGATGGGACAGCCCGAGAAGGATCCGGTGCACTCGGCCAACTTCGGCGTGAAACTCAAGGAGCGTTGCGACGTCCTGAAGGTGCCGTGCGAACTCGTATACCCCGGCTCCCCCGACGTGAAGCACGCCACGATGATCGGCTTCCTCATCGCGACACTGAAGCGAGAAGCCTCAAAATGAGATCCGCCCTAATATTCATCATCGCTGGGTTGTTCGCGCCGCTCGGCGCCCAGGAAACTTCCGCGGGCCAGGCGCCTGCGTATTCGCCCAACGTTCCCAAACCCACGCAGTCGGGCATCCCCTACGGCACGCACGAGCGCCAGGCCATGGATTTTTGGAAGGCTGAATCCACCGCGCCCACGCCCCTCGTCTTCGTCATCCATGGGGGCGGCTGGACGGGCGGCAGCAAGGAACGCGTCGACCGCGCCGTCGACGTCGAAGCCCTGCTCAAGGCCGGGATTTCCGTGGTCGCCATCAACTACCGCTTGATCAAGCGCGGAGCGCCAGGCAGCGATCCGCCCGTCAAAGCACCACTCCATGACGCCGCGCGCGCGCTGCAGTTCGTTCGCGGCCGGGCGGCCGAATGGAACATCGACAAACGCCGCGTCGGCGCCGCCGGTGGTTCGGCGGGCGGTTGCTCGAGCTTGTGGCTCGCTTTCCACGACGATCTGGCGGACCCCAAGTCGGACGACCCGGTCGCCCGCGAGTCCACTCGCCTCTCCTGCGCCGCTGTCACCGCTCCGCAGACTTCGCTCGATCCGGCCCAGATGAAGGCCTGGACACCCAACAGCACCTATGGCGGCCACGCGTTCGGCTTCGCCAATTTCGCCGAGTTCCTCGCTGGTCGCGAGAAGATCCTGCCGCTGATCGCCGAATACTCTCCCTACGCGCTCGTCTCCGCCGACGACCCCGGGGTCTACATGACCTTTAGGGCCGCGCCGGCGATCGGTCAGAATTTGAAGGATTCGACGCACACCTCCAATTTCGGCGTCAAGCTCGCCGAGCACTGTAGCACCGAAGGGGTCCCCGCCGAACTCGTCTACCCAGGCGCCCCAAACGTAGTCCACGCCACCCCGACGGACTACCTCATCGCCACGCTTACGTACCAAGGGATGAAACGACCATGAAGCACACGCTCGCACTTCTCATTTCCCTCCCGCTGGCAGCGCTGCCGAGCCTTCATGCGGCCTATGCGCCCGAAAAGAGGCCCAACATTCTCTGGCTTTCCAGTGAGGATCACGGCCCGCAAATGGGCTGCTACGGCGACGCCTATGCGACCACTCCAAATCTGGACGCACTCGCCGCCCGCGGAATGATCTTCAAGCATGCGTGGTCCTGTGCGCCGGTGTGTGCAGCGGCCCGAACTACGATCATTTCCGGGATGTTCCCTACCTCCATGGGCGCCGAGCACATGCGCAGTGAGGTGCCCATGCCTGCGGGGAAAAGGATGTTCCCGCAGTATCTCAGCGAGTCCGGTTATTTTTGCAGTAACGGCGGGAAGGAAGACTACAACCTGGTCAAACCCGGCCAGGTTTGGGATGGCAAACACTGGAGGGAGCGCCAGCCGGGCCGACCGTTCTTCGCTGTATTGAACAGCACCACGAGCCACGAAAGCCGGCTGCGAGAGCGGCCTCACCAGGCAATCCACGATCCCGCCAAGGTTCGCGTGCCCGCCTATCATCCCGACACGCCCGCAGTCCGGCAGGATTGGGCGCAATACTATGACACGGTTACCACGGTCGACGCTGCGGCGGGCCGGCACCTCAAGGAGCTCGCGGACGCGGGTCTCGCGGAGGATACGATTGTGTTCTACTGGGCGGACCATGGCAGCGGCATGCCGCGCAGCAAGCGGTGGCCGTGCAACTCGGGACTGCACGTGCCGGTGATCGTCTATTTCCCAGAGAAGTGGAGGGCTCTCGCGCCGAAGGAATACGCGCCCGGGACCAAGTCGGGCCGCCTGATCAGCTTCGTCGACTTTGCGCCCACCGTACTCAGCCTAGCGGGCGTCAAACCGCCCGAGTGGATGCACGGCCATGCCTTTGCCGGCAGGTTTCAGGAGGACCCGCAGCCGTTCATCTATGGCTTCCGCGGCCGCATGGACGAGCGGTCCGATGTGGTCCGCAGTGTGACTGACGGTCGCTATGTCTATTTGCGCAATTACATGCCGCACCGCTCGCAGGGCCAGCACGTGAGTTATCAGTTCAAGACGCCGACCACGCAGATCTGGTGGAAGCTGTTTGCCGAAGGCAAGACCACCGAGGCGCAGTCCCTGTTCTGGAAAACGCCCAAGGCACCGGAAGAGCTCTACGACCTCGAGACCGACCCCGATGAAGTCCGCAATCTGGCGGTCGCACCCGAGCATCAGGCCACCTTGAAGAAAATGCGGCAGGCCCAGCAGGAACTCGCCCTCCGGATCCGTGACACCGGCTTTCTGGCCGAGGCCGAAGTGCATGCGCGTTCCGGCAGTGATGCTCCCTACGAGATGGGCCACGATCCCAAGCGCTACGATTTCGAGCGAGTCTTCGCTGCCGCCGAACTCGCCTCCCAGCTCAAACCGGATGCGGTCGCCGAACTGAACGGCTATCTGGGCGATGCCGACAGCGGGGTCCGCTACTGGGGTGCGGCCGGCCTCCTGATGGGCGGTCAGGCTGCGGTGGATACCTCCAAGACCGGACTGCTCGCCGCGCTAGCCGATACCTCCGCCAGCGTGCGCGTGGCCGCCGCCGAAGCCCTTGGGCGATATGGTGGCGCAGACGACCTCCAGCGTGCCTTGACGACCTTGAAAGAGGCCGCCGACACCACCCAGACCAACGTCTACGTCGCAATCGCCGCCATGAACTCCCTTGACGCGCTTGGGGCGAAGGCGGCTCCGCTCGCTGACGCCATCCGCGCCATGCCAACGAAAGATCCCAAGGCTCCGGAGCGCGCCAATGGATACATCAGCAGCCTGAAGTCCCATTTTCTCAGCAACGCTTCAACCTCACGAGAGCAACGGCGATGAATCGCAGCTGCAGCGCAAAGGCGGCCGGCCCCCGAAGCCCGCCGACGAACTCGCCCTGGCCTACGGCTCGTGGCTGGTCGCGCAGCGTACGGGCGTAGCCTCCTACCGGGACTATGCCGTCGCTGTGTACGACCGCTTGATTCAATTGAAGGTCGACCACGATTTCCACTTCAGTCGACCCTTCGGCCAACTCACCTGGCGCCTGCATCAGGCCGGACTGCTCTCTGGCGAACGCCGCACCCGGGCCCGGACGCAGGCGGAGCAGCGGATCAACTGGTTCCTCGACGCCCGCCGCATGCGCGACGAGTACTTCGACTGCAACATCGCCCTGGCCGACACCCAGGCGGTGGCCTGCCTCGCCCGCACTTTTGCCGACGACCCCGCGCTGCGCACCGGCGAGATCCGCGCCGCCGTCGCCAAGCTCGGCCAGCGCATCCTCGAGATCGGCGACCTCAACGAGAACTCCAGCAACTACTCCAGTCTGGGCATGGTCTTCTTCCTCGAACTCGCCAAGCTCGAGGGCTGGCTCGAGGCCGTCGGCCGGTCCGCCCATTTCCGCACGATGTTCGAGCGGATGCGCGATCTCATCTCCCCCACGGGAGTCATTCCGGAATACGGCGACGGGTATTTCCGCCAACGCCAGACCCGGCTCGACTTCGTCGTGCTGCTCGAGTTCGCGGCCCGACTGTACCAGGACCCTTCCTTCCAAACCGCCGCGCACCGCATGATCGTCGGCGCGCCGGGCGAAGTGGAGGCGGACAACCTCAACCGCGGCCAGATCCTGCTCGAGGAGGCGCCGTATGAGGGCAGGGATGATTCGGCCCCGGTGCTCTCGGTCGTGCAACAGCGCCGCATCCCGGGTCCGCCCATCCGCACCGTGCCCGGCAAGTTGATCCTGCGCACCGGCGCCCGGCCGGGCGCGGCGATGATCATGGTCGACCTCTACGCCCTCGGCAGTCACGCCCACGAGTACAAGCGCCCGTCGATCGGCTACTTCGAGGCCGGCGGAGTGCCGCTCTTCCACAATCTCGGCCGCCGCGGCACGCGGTCCGGTCAATGCGGGAACAGCTTCTGGATTTTCGATCAGCCCGAGACGTTCCCAGGCTATCCGCAACCGGGCATTTGGAACACGATGATCGTGCCTGCGGGGTATTGTTTCCCCGCTGTGGCAGGCGAGGGCAGGTATCAAGTGGGTGCTTCGCTGCTCTTCCGGAACTTCCGGACGCCCGAGCTGAGGGCGCCGGAACGGGGTCAGCCTGTTGCATGTTGCAGGCCGTTCGCGGTGCGTCGCGTCCGTTCGGTGGCTAGCCGATCGGAGCGAACAGGCCGGAGCGGGAGGCGCCGAAAGGGGGTCGCCTTGTTTGGAGTAATCCCAGGAGATGGACTCGGCGTGATCGCCGACTCGCCGAACGGATTGCAACAGGCAACAGGCTGACCCCCTTCCGACCGCAAGGGCAGCGAAGTGGGGTCGATGGCAAAGGCGTCGGCGCGGACGAGCCACTCCGGAGCATACTCGAACGATACCGCCGGGCTGTGTCCCGCAGAGTACAGACGTCCTACAAGGTGCGTGCCGCCCGCCCAGTCGATCTGAACCTCGACACTCATGGGCGGGGCCGGACGCTCCGGATGCGCTGGGGCAGCCGGCGCTCGTCGAGCGAAAGGGCCAGGGCGTCAGTCGAGGGTGCCGCGAGCCCGGCGAGGCGACTGTGCAACTGGAGTACGAAGGCGGCCGTGGCCAGCGTGCCCACGGAGACCGTCGGGTCGCCGCGCTCCAGCCGCCAGAGCGTGTCGCGACTGACGAGCAGGCGCGCGGCCATGTCGGCCGTCGAGATTCCGCGCTTGCGCCGGGCGAGCGCGAGGTCGCGGCCCAACTGGCGCAGGGCTTGGGTGGCGGGGAGCGGAAGAGCGGTGGCGGCGGGCATGGCGTTGATATCCGATATAGCTGACATAATGTCAAATTAAGTCTGCCATATCGGACACAAAAGTCACCCGGCGGATGCCGCCCGATGCTCGTGGTTGAGCCAGCCCGGGGTGGGGCGGTCCGACGGCCGAGCCGGCGGGGTCAGGCTACGCCGAAGGTACAAGGCCTGGACTTCTGCGATCGCAGCCGATCATGCAGCGGGCGGCGGCTGGGCGCAGGCGGGCGCCGAGCTGGGGCAGCTTTCTCCCCGGGCGTGGAAAAAAGACCGGCGTCGATAGGTGTGCTCTCACTTCCGGTGACGATCGCCGACCGCGACGCCCGCCTCCCGCGGAGGGCCCCGCCCGAGTGAAAAAGCCGCGTTCGTTGTCCCAGCTGCTCGACTGACCCAGAGTTCTTCTGAAACTGAGAGGTCGACTCATCGATGGGTGCATACTGGCACCTGCCGGTTGTAGTACTGACCGGCCGCGAAGTACTCCGCGAACGCCTCGTCAGCGAAGCGGAACCTCATTGTTGCAGGGCTCTCCGGGTGGAGTCACAGGGTCACGGCGTTGCCGGTTAGCTAACGGGTAACGCCCTTCTCTGAGTAAGAGCGGTCAAGCGAAGATTTTGAGAGGTATTGGTGGATTGGATGCTTTGCTTTCTTGGGCTTAGTTGCCCTAGCCGGGGGTGCGGGGGCGGCAATGAGCGCCCCGCGCGAATACCGCGTGAGTCGGGCAAGCACTCGGGGTCGAAGGAGCGAGATTCCGTGATCACACTTCTCTCAGCGGCAGGCACGCGGCCTCCGGCAGGGTAAGCAATCAGATCCCCGGCCCTCTATCCTGACCCAAGACGCGCATCACGAGGATGCCGTCAGTCCGTTATGAGAGCGGCCGGGGAAATTGGTTTGGCGACGGGAGCCTGCGGCGAGTAATTTCGCCCGTCGGTGAGCATTTTCCAAGCGATTTTGGCCAGGCGACGGGCGACGATGGTGATGGCGTCGTTGGCGCCTTTGCCCCGCAGGCGCTGCTTGCGATAGAAAGTGCCAAAGTAATCGGAGCAGCCCACGGCCACCCAGGCCGCCTCGATGAAGGCCCACTTCAGCCAGCGATTGCAGAACGGGAGCATGCGGCCGTGGGAGATCTTGCCCCCGGAGGCGTGGGTCGTTGGGACCAGGCCAGCGTAGGCACAGAGTTTGTCGGCCGTATGGAAGCGCTTGATCTGGTCGATCTCCAGGGCGATGACGGGAGCCAGAATCTTGCCGATGCCCGGCAGGGTTTGGAGCCGCACCGCCAGCGGGTTCGCGGCATTGTCGGCCACGATGATGGTCTCCAGCGCGTCAATCTGGGTTTGGAGCACGGCGTGCAACGCCAGGTCGTCGTCGAGCAGCTTGCGGTCGGCCGTGGGCAGCGGGGCGCGCTTCATCCACGCTTTGCCTTGGTTGGAAAAGATATCCTTCACCGCGGGCCGCGCCAGTTGCGGATGACGGTCGACCACACAGTGGATGCGATTGCGGATCATCGTGCGCAGCCGGGCCAGCCAGAGGCGCTGGCGAATGATGTTTTTGCGCTGGCGCACGTCGCGGGAGGGCACGTGCACCTTGGCGACAAAGTCGCCGCGCAAGAGGGTGGCCAGCGCGTGGGCGTCGATGCCGTCATTCTTGATCTGCGCCTCCGCAATGATGCGGTTCTTCGCCGGATGGGAGAGCACCACTTTGGCCACGCCCGCAGTGTCCTCAAGCAGATCGTGGAGCACGCCCCAGTTCCAGCAGGCCTCGATCACCACTTCGCTGGGCGTGCCAAGGTGTTTGAAGTAAGCGGCAAAAGCCGCGGCGGCGTTGCCGTCGATCCGCGCTTCGTGGAGCAGGTGGCCTTGCGCGTCGAGCGTGCACGCCACCGAGTAACGTTTGTGATAGTCGATTCCGGTATAAATCATGGCACTGGTCAGGATACCACCACGCCTCTCGCGGTGAACCTATCCCGACTTGCCGCTCATGTTACCTGACCCCGTCCGGATGGCCTCGTGGCGCGAGCCGCGGCGCTCAATCCCGGGCGGGACGACGGTTGGGAAACGTGAGCACCCTCACCGGGCCAACGAGACCGGACGGGTGGAGGGGTTCGTCGCGGCGGTAGTAGAGTGTCGTCGAGAAACTGATACGCCGAGGTTCCGGCCGCGGGGCGCCGCGCACATACCAATCGGGCCAGGCCCGGACGAGTTCGAAGCCCGGACGTTCCGGGTCGCCCCTCCGCGCCGCCGTCACAAAGTCGCGCGGCCACTGCTCGTCACCGATCATCCGGTTGCGCCAGGTGCCGGTCACCGCCACCGCCAGCTCGTTGCGTCCGGGCCGGAGCACACCAGCCGACACTTCCACCCGGTAGGGCGGGCACCAGAGGTTGCCCAGCGGCCGGCCGTTGAGCGTCACCTCGGCAATGCCGTGGACGGTGCCCAGGTCGAGCAGGAGCGCGTCGCCGGGCGCGACGGCGGGCACCGGCAGCTCGAACTCCGTGGCATAAGTCGCCGTGCCTGAGAAGTGTTTCACGCCCGGATCGCCGTGCGCATGCAGCGAGGCGAGGCGGGCCAGCACGATCTCCGCTGGCGCCCCGCTGCCAGGCGGGAAACTCACCTGCCAGGGCCCCGCCAGATCGCGCAGCGTCACCGGTGACGTCGCCGCCGGCACCGTCGCGCCCACCGGGGCCCGCGCCGCGCGCCGGAACACCACGAAGGTCGAACCGGTGGCCGGGAGATCCAGCGACAGCCAGGTCAGGCCGTCGGCCTCCCGCCAGGCCGCGACATCGCTGGTCCGGCCGGTGAGCGGATCCCAGATCTCCGGTTGCCGTCCCGCGACGCGGAACCCGACTTCGCGGGCGAAGGGCCGGGAGTCCTGATTGGAGATAAAGTAAGCATCGAAGCCTTCGCCGGTCCGGTGTCGGAAGCGCAGGTTGCTCCCGGCTGGCGCCACGAAGTCGAACGTCAGCCCGAGCGTCCGGTAAGCCTGCTCCAGCGGCTGCAGCCCGAGCACGCGACCGCGGCCGACCGGGCGCGCCGCCGGCGGCGAAGCCCCCTCGATCGGCCCGGCGCCCCAGAGCTTCCGGCTGATCCGCTGAATGGTGCGCTCGGCCGCGGCCAGATCCGTCAGGCCGGCCGCGCGCCGCGGGGGCTCTCCCATGATCGTGGCACCGGCGTCGACCAATTCCTCGAGCCGCCGCGCGATTTCCACGGACATCGTCGGCCAGCGGCGCACGAGCAGGAGGCGGTAGCGGGCGCCTCCCACGCTCACGAGGGTGCCGTCGGGCTCGACCCGCAGGTGCCGGAGCAGCTCGACCGGGCCGCAGGCATCGTATTCGCAGCCGGCGGGCACCGCCGGGGCCATTGCGGCGCGTGCCGGCAGTTCCGCGGGAAAATCCTCGCCCGCGAAGTAGAGCACGTCGGCGACATTGCGTCCTTGGCGGAGCAGGTACTGGCAGCGGGCGAGGTAGTCCGTCCAGCCGCGGGCCGGCGCGCCCCACCAGGTATTGCCGGCGTTGAACTGCTGCCCGACCCAACTCGAGTTCATGCCGGGGCCGGGGCCGCGATAGGGGCTCAGGGCGTTCATGTGCAGGTGAAAGTGGTTGATCCCTTCCACCAGGGCCTCGTCGCCCAGCCGCTTGTAGTCGGCGGGCGTGAAATCGAAGTTCGCCTTGTCGTGGATCGAAGTGAACGACTCGCCCGCCACCAGCGACCGGCCATAAAACGCCGCCACCGACGCGGCGGCCCGGCAATCCGGCCGGGCCACATCCTCGTTCACCCAGAACTCACCCATCGGCACATGCGCGTGCCGCGCGTACTCGGTGGGATGATACAGAAACTGCTGCCGCCCGATGGCCTCGGCCCAGCAGGCAACCCCGTCGCGCTCCGCCAGCCGCGCCGTCTCCCCGTAGTAGCGGGCGGAGATGAGCTCGGCCAGGGTCAGGCGAAAATCGCGCAGGAAGCGTTCGCTTTCCAGCGCATCGCCCACGAGGTGTCCCGCGGCCAGCACCGGCCAGTACGGTTCCAGACGGTAGCCGCGGCGGCGGGCGAATTCCCCGGCCAGCCCCAGCGACCAGTTCAGGTTGCCCGCCTCCCAGCTTTCGAGTTCGACCGCCCGCACCGGTCCCTGGCGCGCCGGGCCGTGCTCCCGGAGCACCGAGGAGGGAAAGCCGCTCCAGTAACGTTCGACCGCCCCCGCCGCCGTCGGATCGATGATGTAGTTGCGCACGTCGGGAGGCGATGGCGCGGTTGCGTGCCCCTGGGTGGTCCAGCCGATCCGCAGGATCCGCCAGCGACCCGGCGGCGCCTTCCACTGCAGGGTGTCGTCGGGCCGCAGCCGGCCCGACAGATCCAAGAGGCTGCCCGGCGCGATCCCCGGCGCGTTGTCCGCCACCGCCCAGCGCTCCGCCGAGGCGCGCAACAAGTCGGCGCCGCCCCCGTGCTCCCGGCGCTGGGTGTAGCCCGCCTTCGGCGAAAAGAGATCGACCCGCGGCGCCCCGGACAACTCGAGCCCTTTTACCTCCGTGCCCTCCCCTTCCGCAAACGTCACCCGAAAACGCGCGGCGGTGGCCGCCTCCAGCCGGATCGTCAGAGGCACGTCCTGCGGTCCCTTCGGCCAGTAGGTGTCCAGCTCGCCGAGCCGCTGCCAGCGGCCCGGCGCCACCTCCGCCTCGACCCGCACCGCCGACGGTCGGTGGCGCCACGTGCCCATCCAAAACCGCAACGTACGTGCCATCACCGGCTGCGGATAGGTCAACTCGATCGCCGTATCCGCTGCTGGCAAGACGACGCCGCTGCGCCAGTCGTCGTCTAGGAGCGGTGCCCAGTCAAAGCCCGGGGGCCCGCCCTGGACCGAGGGAGTGGGCAGGGCGGCGCCCGCGGGTTCGGGAAAGGCCAGGACGGCTAGGTCCTGGTACACGTTCAACAGGGCCGGCGGTCGCGGCAGCTTGATCTCGCTCGGCCCTCCGCCTTCCACCGCCACCTCCACCGAGGTGAGCCGCTTGGAGCTCTCCGCCGGCTTGACCGTCGCATCGCCCATCATCGACCAGCCCACCTGGGAGGTGAACAGCACGACGTCGATCTCCCGGCGCTTCGCCTCCCGCAGGTAGTGCTGGTACAGCTCCTGCCACTCCTGGCTCAGGACCTTGACCGGTCCCTCGGGGCCGCCGGAGGCGTCCACCTGTATCATCACGATACTCTCGAGCCCGGTTGCCTTCACGGCGGCCAGGGTGTCGTCGATGCCCGACGGGCTCACGTTTCCCGCCAGCCAGAACATCCAACTGCCGGGCCGATCCTCCCGGGTGGGAGTCAGGAACCGGGCCGCGTCCGGCCCCGCGGCGGGCAGCGGACTGCCGGCGAGCGGGGATAGGACGATGGCCGCGAGCAGCCGTGCGACGAAGCGGCGCTGGGGCCGGGAGGGGGAGGAAAACGCAGTAAGCATGGGAAGGAAATTGGACTGTTGACCAGCGACCGGGAGTGCTCCCGCACGCGCTCGTGGGGCCTGGGCGTGGGTCAGCGACGCCCGAGCGCGGTTTGCAGGATGAAGTCCGCCAGTTCCTGGCATTCGAAAAAGGAGGGGCCAACTTTGTGCCCTTCGCTCGGAATCACCTTCAGGGTCATCTGCCCGCCCTGGCTTGCATAGCGCTGTTGCAGCAGGGCGCTGTTGGCATCCAGGGGGACAACGGCATCGCTGTCGCCGTGCACCGAAAATAGCGGCACCTTGTTGGCGGCGAGCCGCGCGAGATTTTCCACCGGATTGAAGCGCGGAAGATCGGCCAGGAGTTGCGCTTCGCTGAGACCAAAGTCGGCGAGCAACGCCGCCTTGGATCTCGTGAGCGGCCAGCTGGCGAGGTTGCAGACGGGGTAGATGCCGGTAAAGGCCGTGAGTTTGTCGGGATGGGTCACCGCAAAGCTCAGCAGCATGATACCCCCCGGCTCTGCCCGAGCAGGACGGGTTTGGCGGAGAATCCGCGCTTCACCATGGCCTCGTGAAACTCGGCGAATTTCGCGGTGCTGCCGGGCGACCCGCGCACCTCGCCAAGATCGTACCCCGCAATGCTGATTCCGGCGTCGAGAAAGCGCCCGTAGTACCACCCTCTGGATCCGCTCATCCCAAGACCGGACTTGAACGTGGGCGCAAACCAAACCCAAGGCCTGTGCGGGGCAGGTTGGGCCGCCGCCAAAAGGAACGCCGTGCGCCCGCCCACCTCAAAGGTCTGCTCACGCGGCGAGGACGGAGCGGCCAGGGCGCTGCTCACGCAGGTGAAGACGAGCAGGACGAGTATTCTCATGGAAAGGGCGAAAACAGAATCCCATCAGAGCGAACCGCCGCGGGTGCCGCCATCTTGCAGGGTACGCTTCAAAACTCGGCCTCAGCCGAGAAGATGATCTGCCGGGGAAACTGGTAGGTGTAGACCTTCGTGCGGCCATCCACCGCTGCCTGCGTCGCGACGAAACCGTCCTCATCCAGCAGATTCCGGACATTCACCTGGAACCGCCAGCGGGCCTTCGCCCACAGCCATCCCGGGCTGCGGAACGAATATCGGGCAAAGGCGTCGATATAGAGTTCCTCCGGCCCCTTGTAGGGTCTTTCGAGATCGAGCACCTGCTGGCCCAAAGCCAGCGACTTGAGATGGTAACCGGTGGTGGCCGGGCTGCGCCACCGCCCGCCGCCCCCCACGCTCAGCCCGCGCAACTTGCCCGCGAGAAGCTCGTGCGAAACCAGGGCGTTCACGCGCCATTGGCGCTGGTTGTCAACGAAGCGGCCGTTGGTTGCCATCAGCGGGTCGCGGAGGGTCGCGACCCAGCTTTCGTAGGTTTGGCGGATCGTCTGGGTGCCATCCACCGTGAGCAGCTCGGTGTCCCAGCCGCGGCCGAGGGTCCGCCAGACTGGGAGTCGCTCGGCCACCCAGTCCCACCACGTATTGTCGATGTTGGTCACCGACTGCTGGCGGCCGATACTGAGCGAGCCGCGCCAGCCGCGGGCCGGATTGGCCACAAGTTCAATGTCGTAGCCGCGCGCTTCGTAGGTGTTGGTCGTCTGGTAATTCGCAACGGTGTACCGTACAACGTCTATACCCTGAATGGGCGTGGTCGGGGCAACCTGGTAGACGCGCTGCTCGATTTGGAACGGAACCTGGCGCAGGACGCTCACAGTATTGTCGGGCCGGGTGTTGAACTGCCGGTTCACGAACCGGTTGACGCGCAGCGACAGTTTGTTGTTGGGCAGCGCCACGCTGACACCGTAGTCTTCGCCGGTGCCATAGGCGCCCGGCAGCGGCCGGCCATAGGGATCAAACCAGGTGTTCGCTTGGATCGCGAAATTCTCCGAGTTCGAATAGCGCAGCGAGAGCCAGCGCAGCGGGTGCGCCACCACGCCCCAGTTGAGCGATTCCCCTGCCGTGAACGTCTGCCACCGGTCGGGAAAGCTCGTCTCCTCCAACCGCGGGAAAAGGCCCGCGGCTGCGAGGGAGCCGTTGTTTTGCTGGAAGGGCCTCCGGGTGGTGCTGAACCCGTCGAGGGCGTTGATCATCCGGATGCGATCCTCGCGCCACCCGACGAAACCCACCAGGCGGTCGCCGAGGAGGTACCCCTGCGCATTCAGAACCCGGGAGATCACCTTCTGCTTGGTGCCGGTCGGGGAGCCCCAGGCGCCGTCGCCATCCCACATGTTGAACGACACGCTCTCGCCCCCAGGGCCGGTCAACGCCACCGGTTCCGCGAAGTCCAGCGGCCCGCCCAGAAACGGCGCAACGGGCGAATTGTGACCTTCGCCGAAATAGTAGCGGGTCGTCAGCAACCGCGTGACATCGGCCATGCTGTTTTGGGTCGCGGCCGGGAGGAAGGAGGGCTTGCCCGTCATCGCCAGCTGGCTGCCCTGGATCCGGTTGTTGAAGTTGTAGTAATCGTAGAGGGCGCCGAGCCGGTAGCGCCCCAGCCAGCGCAGCCAGCCGCTCCGCCGGGTAAGATCCGGCTCGTAGGCGAGTGTGACTCGCGTGTCCGTGCGGTTCTCGAAGGTGCGGCTGCCGTTGGTGGCGACCTGGCTGTAAAGCTTGCCGAAATTGGGATTCGGCGTGGCGCCGTCGGGCAGGAAGCGGTTGGCGTCGGCGTAGACCCGCATGGCCGCGCTGTCGGCGAAACTGCCCCAGCGCTCGCGAAATCGCTCCCGCATCCAGCCGACTTCCACGTGCAGGTTCTCCCGCAACTGCTGCTGCAGGGTGAGGTTCTGCACCCCGCCGCGATGACGGTTCTCAAGCGTCCCGCCGTAGGGATTGTGGATCGGATTGAAGACCGAGGGGCGGTTGAGGCTCCAGTCGTACGCCCGGTCATGGACTGAGGCGGCGCTCAGCTGCACGCCCGAGGTGGCCACGGTGTTGGCCCAGTTGGCGAACACCGCCGGCGTGCTCGGCGTGGCGCCGTGCGCGTAAAGGTACACCACGCCGGTGCGTTGGTAAACATTGGCCAGGGCGGCCGGGATCCGGCTGTTCACGGTCGCTGCGGCCGTGCTGGACGTAATGCCCGCGTTGTTGAACTCCGGCCGACCCGCATCGAGCCAGGGCGTCACATAGTCGCGCTGCAGGATCATCGGGGCGCGAGAGGCGTCGCGCCGGATCCATTCGCCGTGCCAGCGGAGTGTCGTATGCCTGAAGGGCTGATACGTCATCGTCCCATACAGCCGCCGGTTCTCGTCGCGGTTCGGCTCGCGAAAGGTGGGGTTGTTGCTGTCCAGCCCTGCGAGGCGCAAGCCAACCTTGTCCTTCCACAGGACGCGGTTGACGTCGAGGGTGTACCGGTGGGAGCCGTAGGAATCGAAGCGCACGCCGACCTCCCCCGTGTTGCGGAAGCGTGCGTTCTTCAGCGAGACGTCGGTGATGCCGCCGGGGTTGCCCAGCCCGAAGAGGATGGCATTCGGCCCGCTGGCGATCGTGATGCGCTCGGTGTTGTAGGTGTCGGCGTTGAATCCCGTCGGAAAGAAGTTGCGCAGGTTGGTGGCGGCGCCGAGGCCGCGGATGCGATGGTTGTTGCGCAGCAGGAGGGCGCCGAAGGCGGAGCCCTGGTCGCCACCCGGCGTGTACTCCAGGTAGCCTTCGACATTCGTCGAGTAGAGATAGGCCTCCTCGAGGTTGGTGAAGGCCATGTCGCGCAGGAACTCGGGGGTGAACACGGAGATCTGCGCGGCGACATCGCGCAGCGGCGTGTTGAGCCGGCTGCCAGCCAGGGTGGTCGTGGCAAGGTAGCCGACGTCGGAGGTTTCCTCCACGACGAAGGGCGAGAGCTTCACTGCTGCCTCCGGATCCTCCGGCGGTTTCCGCGGCGCCGGCCCCTGCGCCGACCGGGCCGGCTCAGGTGCATCCGCCGCCCCGCTGCGCGCCGGCGCCGGCCGGGCCGCCGGCACGATGGCCATCACCCCCGTCTCGGCGTCCTCCTTCACCGCCAAGCCCGTGCGCGCGAGCAGGCGCTCCAACGCCTCGCGCGGCGTGTAATCGCCCCGGACCGGCTGCGTGCGCACCGTGCGCCCCAGGTCGGCCCGGATCGCCACCTCGACGCCGGACTGCTGCGCGAAGGCCTTCAGCGAGTTCGCCGCCGAATCCGCCGGCAGATCGAAACTCCGGCGAACCGGCTCGGCCGCCGCGAGGCTACCCGCCAGCACGCCCGCGCCCAGCCAGGCGGCGAGCCGGCGGAAAAGACGCGGCGCGGCGGGGCGGGGTGAACGAGGTGGAGCGGTGACGGCGGCCGGGCGGCAAGCGGGAGCGTTCATGCTCTCCAACGACGCTGGCCGGCCGAAAAACCATGACAGAAAACCGCGGGGCAGGCGGATCGCCGGCCGGCTTGTCCGTCCGGCCCCGACTCGGGGGAGCACGCTTCAGCGGTCCGTTGCGATGCTGAAGCCGCGCACCGCGGCGAGCGTGACCGGCCCCACCAGGCCCGAGGGATGCAAATCGAGGTCCGCCGGCGGAATCCGGTCGCGTATCAGAGCATTGGTGACGCGTTCGCCCGGCGGGACGAGGTCGTCGCCGATCAGACGATTCACCCAGGTGTTCACCACCGCCACCTCGAGTCGGTTGAGTCCCGGGTGCAGCGCCGCCGTCACCTCGATGCGATACGGCGGGTGCCAGCGCGTGCCGCACACGCGGCCGTTGACGCTGACGCGGGCGACGTCGCCCACGGCTCCGAGATCGAGCCAGACCTGCTGGCCGTCGGCGAGGAAGGCGTCTGCCACCTCGATCTGTTTCGTGTAGGTGCCATAGCCGGAGAAGTACTTGATCTCGGGGTGTGCATCCGCCGTCCACGACTGAAGCTGCGCCATCGTGCTTCGCTCCGGCGCACCGCGGTTCTTCTGCCAGGCGATCTCCCACGGCCCGGATAGTTCCTGGGCCGCCGGCGCGGGCAGGTCTAGGTCGACGGCACGCCCCTCCGGGCGCGTCAGCCGGTAGCGACCGCTGCGGCGGGCCGCGATTGTCCAGCCCCGCGGTCCGTCGGCGAAGTCGAGCGGCAGAGCGTGACATCCCTCGGACGGAAACAGCACCACACCGTCCCGTTCCACCTGTGCGAACCCCTGGGGTACGCTGTCGACCGCGGCCGCAAACACGACGAAGACACTCCCGCCCGGTCCGAAACGAACGGGGAGTCGGGTTCGTTCACCTTCGACCCGGTAGACCGGCACCGGCGCGATGGCGCCAGTGTCGGGATGCCAGAAAAAGGGCCGCTTCCCCACCGACCGGAAAAGAATCTCCAGCTCGTTGGCCTCTTCGCTCTGGCTGGCGAGAAAGTAGATTTCCTGCCCCTCCCGCGTGCGACGGTGGTAGTGCTTGAGCGTCGCGGCCCTTTCGGCGGGCCGAACCTCGACCTGCGGAGCCACGCCGTGGGCCGCGAACACTTCTGCGAGCGCCCGACCCCAATGCACGGTGCCGCGTCCGACCCGCCTCGAGCCTGCCGCCGCGGGATCGCGCCCCCACAATTCGTCCGCGAGCCTCGCCACCTCGCGGTCGGCCCCCGGTTGACCACTGAGGCTGGGGGAACGCAGCGGCTTCGGCCCGTAAACCGCCGCTCCCGCCTGCACCAGACGGTGGACGGTAGCGAGCGTTTCGGGCAGCATCGTGTCGATCGGCGGGAGGGCCAGCACCCGATACGTGGCGCCGTGCGGCAGGACGATCCGGCCGTCGCGCACCGCCAACCGTTCGCGGAGGGCGCGGCCATCGGTCGCGTCGTAGTCGTAGCCGGCGGGCAGATCGAACCATAGCTCCTCGCGCTTGGGCGTGAGGTTCGGCATGCCGTCGCCCAGGAAATAGAGGACGTCGTGGTCGACCACGCCGGCCTGCAACAGCAATTGGACCCGGCTGAAGTAGTCGAAGACGCCGCGCCCGTCCGGCATCCAGGTGATGCTCGGCCCGACGTGGATGCCGGCGGTCCAACTCAGGCCCGGCGGCGTGTTGTCCAGTTTCGGATCCAGCCACATGGCGTGGATGAACATCCGGCTCACTCCTTCGGCCAGAGCGAAGTCGCCCGCCCGCTTCAAGTCCGCGGGCGCCGGCCAGAAGTTCCGCCACTGCCCGGTCGTGAACGACTCGATGAGATTGTGCGCCCGGCCGTGGAGGTTGACGGCGGAGGCGGCGTCTTTGATCGAATTGCGCAGATCGCAACTGGGGCCGTTGCGCCCCCGGTACCAGAACTCACCCGACGGAAAGTCCGCCCGGGAGATTCCTCCGATCGTGTCCATGTTGGCCTGAAATCCATGGCCCGCCTGCGCGCTCAACCCGAGGCCGTCGGCGCGGCACAGATCCGCCAGTGCCTGGAAGTGACCGTCGTTGTTGAGATCGCCGATCGTCCGACGATAATCCCACAACACGCGATCGGCCGTGCGACCGTCGCCGACAATCCGCCCGTCGAGCACGGGCAGATACGGCGTGAGATCGTAGCCACGGCGGCGTTTGAACTCCGCCAGGAAGTCGCGGGTCCAATGGTTGGCTTCGCCCTCCCAGCTATCCAGATGGAAGAAGCGAAGCCCCTGGCGCCCGGCGGAACTCAGGCGGGCCAGGATTGCCCGCGCCATGCCCTCATAGTGCGCCCGGCTCGCCTCCGCACTCATCTTGTCGGACTCGTAGGCCTCCTCGTTTCCCTCCCGCCCTTTGGCGTTGTAGGGACGCGAATGAAAGGGCTCCATCCCCAGCCGCAGGATTGTCCAGTCGCCCGCCGGCGCTTCCCACGCCAGCCGCCCCGAGGGGTCGAGCCGGTCGGTGAGCGGGACGACCGCTTCCGGTCGCAAGGCCGGGCGGCCGGGCAGATCGAGCGTCGGCAACAGGTGATCGTCCGACAGCCTTCGCGCGTCCGGGGCCCTGACCAGTGCGACCACCGTCGCGTTCTTCAGCGCCCAGTTGCGAACCACTGGCGCCACCGGTGCCCACTTGCCGGGCTCCATCAGCGTCACCTCCTGCAGGCGCATGCGACCAGTGGTGACGGCGTGGTTCTGCGCGCCGGTCGCGACCAGGCGGAAGACCGCGGCGGTCGCTGGAGAAAATTCCGCCTCGACCGCGATCTTCCCGTTGGTCTCAAACTCCGCCAGCCGTCGAAACGCCCCGTCGGGCGCGGCCGCCTCCAGCCGCCCGGTGCGAATACCGAAGCCGGGATCCTCGCGAATATACAACCGCCCGACCGTCACCGGCTCGCGAAAGGTGAACGCGATAACCGTGGGTGTGCCTTCCTGCGGCGCGGGCACCGCCGTGCCCCGCTGGCGATCACCGTCGATCAGGGTGCGCAGCGACCGCCCGTCCCCCGCATCTCCGTTCACCGTGATCACCGGCGGATACTCGGAGTACAATCGCGATTCGTTCGCCGGCGTTGGCCAGGCCACCACCGCCGCATCGACGTAATCCGGGTCGGTCGAGGGGGGCGGTAACCGGATCGCTCCCGCCGCCGGACCGACAAGGCGCAACTGCGACGAGGCGATCCGCTGGTTGTTCTGGCGCGGCTTGATCCAGGGCCCACCGCTGTTCCACGCTGAACAGAGCACGACCCCAAACTCCAGGCCCAGCCGGTGCGACTCCTCCGCCGCGAAGTTCACGAGATCGAGCCACTCCGAACTCATGAACGCCACCGGACCGCGCGGCGCCGGGTTGGGATCCCCGTGCAGCGGCGGCACGTCAAACAACAAAGCTCCGCCGAGTCCCACCCGCTGCAGATGCTCCAGATCGCGGCTGATCGCCGCGCGATTGACGTGACCGTTGATCCAAGTCCAGTACACCATCGGCCGCGCCTGCACCGGGGGATGGGCAAACCGGGACGCGAGATCGTCCGCCCGGGCTTGCTTGATCGGATCCGCCAGACCGACCAGGAGCAACCCGACCGACAGGCGGGTCAAAGCGGCCGGATTCCACTTGGTGTAGGTTCGGTGCATCATGATTCAGTGTTTTCCTTCGAACCTGGTCTCGCTCACCGCCGTCAGCGTGATCGGTCCCAGCAGGCCGGCGGGCGCCGGCGGCAGACGCAGTCCGTTTTTCTCCCACGGATGGTTGCCGGCGGTGAATTGGTGCGCCCGCCGCCAGTTGTGCCAGGTGTTGGTGACGCGGATCTCGAGTTCGTTGCTCCCCGGCTGCAGCAGGCCCGTGACATCGATGCGATAAGGCGCGCACCACCGCACGCCCGCCGACCGCCCGTTGACCAGCACCTCCGCGCACAGAGCATCGTAGGCGTCCTCGCGAATCTCATACGTGCCCCTCCCCGCGCCGGTAAGTTCGAAAAGGGAAGGCGATGCGCCCAAATCCAGCCACAGCCGGGACGCAGGATTCCGCGCGACCGACCGCCACTCCAGCGGCGCGCGATACGAGGCCGTGCCGCTGAACGCACGGACGCGCTCGTCGCTGGAAAGATCCCAGCGGAATAACCGGTCGGTCGGAATCTCGAAGGACTCGAGTCCGTCGCGCGCGGGATCGAAGACGAGCCGCCACGGCCCGCCCACGGTGTGCCGCTCAATCTCCGTCGCAGGCTCCCGCGGCGGGGGCGTCGGTGCTCCCGCGGCCGGTTCGCGAAAGACGACGAAGACCGATTCATGCGCCGCCAGGGCCAGCGGAAGAACGGTGGCAGGGCCGTCGATGGCGAAATCCGCGAGTGGCGCGATCCGTCCCGTCACCGGGTCCCATCGCTCCGGCCGTTTTCCGGCCACACGAAAAGTGCACTCGGCGCGGACCGGATCGCGGCCGGCATTGGCCACAAAGTATATCTCCGCCCCCTCCGCCCGGCGCTGGCGGAAGAAAAGCCGATCGGCGGGATTCCCGGGCCGGTAGGCAAACGCCGCCGGCACGCCCAGCCGATCCATCGCCGCCGCATGGAGGCCCGCAAAGAACCGGCGCGCCGGCATCCCCGCGCCAATCGATTCGACGCCAGACCGGTCGGCGCCGACGAGGCTGCGGCCTTTGCCGATCGCGTAGAGACCGGGCGCGTGTCCGGCCCCGAGCCGGAGACCAATCTCCCGGATCTCCCGGTCGGCGTCCCGCCCGTCCGCATGGCTCGGTGAACGTTCCGGCGCGACCTGCAACCAGACGGTCGCTCCCGCGTTGACGAGCCGCTCCACCGCGCGCAGCACCGCCAGCGAGATCTCCGCATCGGCGACGACCACGACGGCGTAGGTCTGGCCGTGCGGCAAGGCAATGCGGCCCTCTGTCCAGCGCCAACTAGAATCCGTCATCAGCGCCAACTAGAATCCGTCTTGTTGATTTGGTAGGAATGCGGAGGAACTGAGGGCGCTCTCGACGGAGAGGTGGAGGCTCCTTGGTGGGAGGCCCTCCCATTGGGCAGGA
>SXSC01000080.1 GCA_005792355.1 Opitutaceae bacterium | reverse complement strand
CCGCCGGCGCACGCGAACCGAAATTGCCCCTCCGCTTCACCCGCCGGGTGAAGCTCCACCACCTGCGTTGTCTGGCTTGTCATGACTCGTTCTCAATGAGTTGCGCACCTCCAGCCAAGTCTTAACTGCGGGCGATAGGTTCATGCTTCTCCGCCGGAGGTGGCTTGCCGGCGAGCCTCCGTGTCGCATGCTTCGACGAATGCCAGTCCGCTACTCCGCTTCCGCGCTGACCGCGTTTGCCACCGACCTGCTCGCGCGTGCCGGATTGGACGCCGACAAAGCCGCCGACGTCGCCATGGTCCTCGTCGAAGGCGATCTGCTGGGCCACACCACGCATGGACTTGCGCTGCTGGCTCCGTATCTGGTGGAAATCGAAAAAGGCGGCATGGCGAAATCGGGTGAGCCGCGGGTGGTGGCTGATTTTCCCGCTGGTGTGACGTGGGACGGACAACGCCTTCCCGGCCCGTGGCTGGTGCTCCGCGCCCTTGACCTCGCCGTGGCGCGGGCCGCGCGGAACGGCAGCTGCACCGTCGCGATTCGACGCAGCCACCACATCGCCTGCCTGGCCGCTTATCTGCGGCCGGTGACAGAGCAGGGCATGATGGTGATTCTGACCTGCTCCGATCCCAGCGTGTGCAGCGTCGCACCGTTTGGCGGGCGCCGCGAAGTTTTCACGCCCAATCCGCTCGCGGCGGCCTGGCCCACCGACGGGGCCCCGGTCATGATCGACGTCTCGATGTCGATCACCACCAACGCGCTCACCAAGCGACTGCAGGCGGAGGGCGGACGCTTTCCCGGCAACTGGGCGTTGGATGCGGCGGGTCATCCGACCGACGACCCCGCGGCGCTCTTCACCAAGCCGCCCGGCACGTTGCTGCCGATCGGCGGCGTGGACCACGGACACAAGGGCTATGCGCTCGCGCTGCTCGTGGAGACGATCACCGGCGCGCTCGCCGGCCACGGGCGCGCTGATCCGAAGGAGGGGTGGGGCGCGACTGTTTTTGTGCAAGTGATGAATCCCGCATGTTTTGGCGGGCAGGAGGAGTTTCGCCGCCAGACCTCGCACGTGGCAGCGGCGTGCCGTGCGACGTCGGTTCGCGCGGGTTTCGATCGCGTGCGGCTGCCGGGCGAAGCCGGACTCCGCCGCCGCGCCGGGCAACTCGCCCACGGTGTCGATCTGCATCCGGGCATTCTGCCGTCGCTCCAGCCCTGGGCCGCCAAACTCGGCGTCCCGCCACCCGCCAACATGTAACGTAATACGTTACATGTTGCCGAATGGAGCGCGGAGACGATCCGCTAGTGGCGCGACCAATAACTTTCGTGACGTGTAGCTGCGAGCGCCAGCGAGTGGAGCGCGCCGGTGGTCCACTCGCTGGCGCTCGCAGCTACTTGTTACGCTACTTTGCGGTCGGCACACTAGGAGTTCCAAGCCGCGTGATTTCCCGGCTGGCAACCTGCGGGCATCCCCGCTAGAAATATTCTCCACTATGACTCCGGCCCAACTCCGCCGCGCCCGCGAGGCGCTCAATCACTTCGCCGTGGAAACGCCCTCGTGGGGCTTTGCCGACACCGGCACGCGCTTTGGGAAATTTTTCCAGCCCGCCGCCGCGATCGATCTCGGCGACAAACTCGCCGACGCGGGGCACGTGCATGCCCTCACCGGCTGCTGCCCGACGGTCGCCGTCCACGTGCGGTGGGATTTCAAGCCGGGCGAGGACCCCAAGGCCGTCGCCCGGCTCGCCCGCAAACACGGCGTGAAGATCGGCGCGATCAATCCCAATCTTTTTCAGGACCAGTGCTACAAGTGGGGCTCATTTGGCAACCACGACGCCGCGATCCGCGCCCACGCGCTGCAGCATTGTGTCGACTCAATTGCGATCGGGAAGGCGGTGGGCAGCGAGTACCTTTCGCTTTGGTTTGCCGACGGCACCAACTACCCGGGGCAGGACAGCATCCGCGCCCGCAAGCATCATTTCGAGGAGGCCTTGCGCGCCTGCCATCGGAAGCTGGGCCCGAAGCAGACGATGCTGGTGGAGTACAAACCTTTCGAGCCCGCGTTCTATGCGACGGATATCGCCGACTGGGGCATGGCGCTGCTCCTCGCCAAAAAGGCCGGACCTCGCGCCAAGGTGCTGGTCGATACCGGTCATCACTACAGCGCCCAGAACATCGAGCAGATTGTCGCGTGGCTCCTCGACGAGGACATGCTCGGCGGTTTCCATTTCAATGACCGTCGCTACGCGGACGACGATCTCACTCTCGGATCGATCGACCCGTATCAGGTCTTCCGGATTTTCCACGAGATTCACTTCTTCGCCGCCGACCGCGGACGGCGGCCGAAGATCGCGTATATGATCGACCAGTGCCACAACGAGAAACCGAAGATCGAGGCGACGATTCAGACCGTGGTCATGGCGCAGGAACTGTACGCGAAGGCCGCCCTGGTCGACCACGACGCGTTGCGCCGCGCCCAGGCGCGAAACAATGTCGTCGCCGCGGAGTTGATCTTGAAACACGCGTTCTTCACCGAAGTCACCCCCGCGCTGGCCGCGTGGCGCAAGTCCAACCAACTGCCCGCCGATCCAATCGCCGAGCACCGTCGCAGCGGCTACGCCCGCGCCGCGGCCGCGGATCGCAACCGCCGCCGCCGGGAACTCGGCCTCGTGTCGGACGGGAGCTTCGCTTAGTAAGTCGCGGGGAATCCGATTCGATCGGGCGCCGTCCGTGGCGCGGTCAGAGGGGTCGGATCGCCCCGTCGGATTAATTCACTTGAACTTGTCGCGCATCGCCTGGATGCCGGGAATTTTCGCCATCAGGTGCCGGTGCGGAGGTTCAAAGGATTGGACGAGCGACCGCTGGTGGCGCCCGACGAGAATCGTGAAAATGTAGCCCTCGTGGCCCGGAGCGCGCATCGTCGGGTGATAGCCATGATCGATGAGGAACGTGTCACCGTGTCGGGTCATCACGACTTCCGGCTCCGGGCCGCCGCCAGCAGTGTCGTATCGGAACTGCGCGCCAAACCCGTTCTCCGGTCGGTACCGATAGTGGTAAATTTCCTCGAACTCCGTCTCCTCCGGCGGATTTTCCGTGTCGTGCTTGTGGGGTGGATAGCCCGACCAGCAGCCGCCGTCGCCCAGGAGTTCGCTCACGAGCAGATTTCCGGCGCGGCCCGCGGCGTTTTGCCCGAGGATGTGAAAGATCCGCCGACGCGAGTGCGTGTCGTGCGACCCCACTTCGACCAACTCGACCTCCTCTGGCTTCACGCGAAAGGGTGCGAACGGCTGCGTGCCTGCCCCGCCCGCCACCGCCACTTCGGTGCCGTCGCGCAATCCGCGCACGGTCACGCGCGCGGAGGTGCCGCAGTAGACGGAGTCCGCGGGCCCTTCCCAGATGTTGGCGCGGCGCCCGACGCGCTCGAACGAAGTCCCGCCGGCCGCGATTTCCGCCTGGCCCGTCAGCACCACGCAGAGCAACTCGCAGCCCGGCACCTCCAGCGTGTGTGACTCGCCGGCGCGCAGGCGCAGCAGGTTGAAATAGCTGCGCTCGAGCGATCCATCGCGCGGCTGCACGAGGGGCTGATTGTGGTTGTCGCGGGCGGGGAGCAATCGATTCATCGGGGAGATAATTGAGGCGAAAGCAGGTCAGTGGATGCTGGCGCACCGCCGGCGCCAGCGCATCAGCCCAGCTTGATCTCTCCGGCGGCGACGCGATGGAGAAAGAGCGCGACGATTTGGGCGCGGGGGGCGATGGTCGGAGTCACAATATACTCGCGGTTGCTGTGGAGATGATCGCCGATCGGGCCGACGCCGTCCAGGTTGGGCAGGCCGGCCACGGACAGCAGATTTCCATCGGACGCGCCCCCGGTGTGCACCCAAGAAAACGGCGCTACGCCGACTTCCGCCGCCGCCTGTTGCCAATGGGCGAAGAGCTTCTCCTCGGCCGGCACGCATTCCTTTGGGGCGCGATTAAATCCGCCCTTCAACTCCAGTTTGAATCCCTCGCGGGCGTTGATTTCCGCCGCGAGGGTGTTGAGCCGGGCCAGCAGGAGCTCGCGATCGGCGACTTTGGTGATGCGCACGTCGAGCTCCGCTTCCGCGAAATCCGGCACCACATTGGTCGCCGGCCCGCCGCCGCGGATATTGCCGACGTTGACCAGCACGCCGGGGAGCTCGGAGGGAATTTTGCTTGCGGCGAGGAGATACTCGGCGAGGGCGAGGATGGCGTTGCGGCCATCGTTGGGAATCTTGGCGGCGTGCGCCGCCCGGCCGCGGGCGGTGACGACGATGCCGCCGGTGCCCTTGCGTGATTTGACGATGTCGCCATTGGTGCGTGCGGGTTCGAAGACGAGGGCGAAGTGATGTCGTTTCGCGGCCGTCACAAACAGAGGCGCGCTGCCGTGGGAGCCAGTTTCCTCGTCGGGGGTGAGCAGGGCCTCCCAACCCACGTTGGCGGCGTGCGGGGTCTGCTCAAAGGCCTGGAGCGCGGCGAGCATGGCGACGATGCCGCCTTTCATGTCGATCACACCCGGACCGCGCAGCGTCGTGGCGTCGATGCGCGTGCAGTGCTGAAACGGATCGTTGGTCTCGTAGACGGTGTCGAAATGACCGCTGAGGAGAATCTGCGAGCGGGCCTGCGGGCGCATGGACACGCGGAGGGCGCGCACGGTCCCCGGGCATTCGGGCTCCTCGATTTGCGCCGCGGGAAACGCGCGCGCGAAGGTCTCGCGCAGCGCGGCGCGCATGCGGTCAAGCCCGGCGTGGTGGCCGGAGCCTGAATTGATGTTCGCCCATGACTCGAGGAGGTCGACGAGTTCGGATGAACGGCTGGGAAGGGAGGCGATGGAGGCGGGCAGGATCATTTGGTGGATTCGCGGCTGTCGCGGAGTTTACTGTCGGCGGCGGCTACGGTGCGCAAGGCGGCGGGCCGGGCGACGTCGAATTTGGCGAGGTCGAGACTTGAGTCGGGTCCGATCCCGGTCACGCGCACGGCCTGGATGTGCAGCGGCTGGCCGGGGGCGATGCGTTCGGGGAGTTGGGAGAGCGCGACCAGCCAGGCCAACCCGTTCTTCTCGGTGAAAACTCTGGCCAGGCCTCCGGGCTCCACGCACAACGCCGTGCCTTCATCGATCCCGAGGCCGACGAGGCGGGCTGGTTTTTCTTCATGAGCGACGCGGCCAAGGAAGGCGATGAGGCGCCCAAGGCGCTGGCGCGCCATGAAATGGGAGTCGGTGAGCACGCCGACGAGTTCCGGTGCCGCGATGAAGTCGCGCCCGATTGTAATTCGGCGGTCGAAGGGGTCGAGCAGCGCGGCGTCGCTCGTGATCGAATCCTCAAGCGCGGAGAAATAATATTGGCCGAGAACGGCGAGGCCGGCGCTGGACCCTCCGAGAGGCTTGCCGGCGCGAAGGTGGGCGTTGAGCGCGGCGCCGACCGGCGAGCCCTTCCAGAATTTGACATAGCGCGACTGGTCGCCGCCAGCGAGGAAGATGCCGTCGGCCCGGGCGATGATCTCGAGGACCCGCGGATCGTGGGCGGCGGAAGCATCGTTGAACTTGATCGTCTCGACCGAATCGACGCCGCCGATTTTTTCGAAAAGGTAACTCTGGTAGCCGTCGCCGCCGGAAGCGCGCAGCACCACGATGTCGCCGCCGCCGGCGCACGCGACGAACCATTTCCACGCGGCAGTGACATCGCCACCGCCGCCGGAAAGCAGGAGGCCGGCGCGGGTTTTCGGCGGGGCCGCGTCGGCCGGATTGCCGCTGAGCCAGTATTCGTAGGCGGCCGTCGCCTGGGGTGCGGGTGTGGCGGTGGCCGCGAAGGCGGGAGCGCCGCTGGCGGCAAACGCCAAGCCGGCGGTGAAGAGCGCCTGGGTAAGGGCGCAAGGAACCGTCCGCGGCTGGCGGGCTCCGGAGGGGGCGTGTTCGTTGGATGACAAGAGCCTGAAGCGTGGCAGGAACGGCACGCTCTGGCTAGGGCGAAGCCGGGGGATTTTTGTGATTACCACTTTGGTGGTAGCGTTTTTGAAGTGCGGGTTCGCTGCCTCCGAATCAAGTTGGGCCGACATGACGCGGTCTTCCCGGTTTCTTCTCCCTTGGCTTTGGGCAGCGGCTGCCGTGGCCGTGGGCTGCACCAAGCGTGAGACCCCGGTTGTCGCGGGCATTCGCGAGCAGGTGCTTTATCGCGGCAACGCGACCGAGCCGGAGTCGCTCGACCCGTATCTGGTCCGCGGCGCGGTGGAGTGGACGATCGTGGGCGGATTGTTCGAGGGTTTGGTAGTGCCGGACCTCGCCACGCTCGAGCCGCGGCCGGGCGTCGCGGAGCGCTGGGAGATTTCGGCGGACGGGCTGAAGTACGTCTTTCACCTGCGCGCGGGCGCGACCTGGAGCGATGGCGCGCCGGTGACGGCACAGGATTTTGAATACGGGGCGCGCCGGATGTTGGCGCCACGCTTCGCCTCGGCCCATCCGGAGAACAACCTGTTTTTCGTCAAAGGCGCGCGGGACTATCAGGCGGGGCGGAGCAGCACCTGGGCGACGGTGGGGGTGCGAGCGAAGGACGAACGGACCCTGGAGATCGAACTGGCGCGGCCGGCGCCGTTCTTCCTCTCGGCGTTGTACCTGTATTTCCCCGTGCCGAAGGCCGTGGTGGAGAAATTCGCGGCGATGGACGAGCGGGTGAACAACTGGATTCGGGCCGGCAATCTGGTTGGCAACGGACCATTTCGGTTGAAGACGTGGCGGCAGAACCAGGGCGTCGTGCTGGAGCGCAATCCGCGCTACTGGGACGCGGAGCGGGTGCGACTGAAGGAGATTCACTTCCTGCCGATTGAGAATGCGTCGACCGAGGAGAACGCGTTTCGCACCGGCCAGCTGCACCTGACAAGCACCGTGCCGTTGAGCAAAATCGAGGTCTATGCGCGCGAGCACCCTGCGGCGCTGCAGGACGTGGACGACCGGGGAATTTACTTCTACTCCTTGAATGTGGCGAAACCGCCGCTGGACGACCGGCGCGTACGGCAGGCGCTTTCGCTGGCGGTCGATCGTGAGCGGCTGACCCGGCAGGTGCTCAAGGGTGGACGCCGGCCGGCGTGGCACTTCACGCCGCCGGGCACCGGCGGCTACACGGCACGGGATCGGCTGTCGTTCGATCCGGAGAAAGCACGCGCGTTGCTCAAAGCGGCGGGCTACGAGGGAGGGAGAAATCTTCCGGCGATCGAGTTGCTGGTGGATGCGCGGGAGCAGCATCGCGTCATCGCCGAGACGATCCAGCAGATGTGGCGACAGCAGCTGGGCATCAATGTGACGCTGCGCAACGAAGAGACGCAGGTGCTCAACTCGTCGAAGCGGGGCATGGATTTCCAGCTGGTGCGCGGCTCGTGGAACGCG
Organism: Opitutaceae bacterium; assembly: GCA_005792355.1. Classification (GTDB taxonomy): domain Bacteria; phylum Verrucomicrobiota; class Verrucomicrobiia; order Opitutales; family Opitutaceae; genus ER46. The sequence continues at coordinate 6,933 of SXSC01000080.1, read as the reverse complement.
ACGACGTACCAGGATCCGTTTTATTTTCTCGGGGCCTGGCAGACGGGTGGACTCTACAACGAGTCGAAGTGGAGCCACGCCGAGTTCGACCGGACGATCGAGGCAACCTGGACGAACGACCGGCCGGCGCGCGCGGCGGCATTTCAGCGGGCCGAGGATATCTTCCTCGAGGAGCTGCCGGCGATCCCCTTGTTTTTTTCGACGCAGACCTTCCTGATGAGCCCGAGCGTGAAGGGCTGGCAGCCGCGGCCGTTTGCAGACCGGCGGCTGAAGGAGCTGTGGCTGGAGTAAGGTTTTCGGCAGTCGCGACTGAGAGGTAACCGAGGTCGTCGGCCCCGTTCCAAGGTCAGCGACCTCGGCTACAGGTTCCAGCGGAGACCGAAGGTCGCGGCCCAGGCGGCGTACTCGTTGTAGTCAAGCCGTAGGGCCTGGTCGCCGTTGTAGCCCTGACGCGATGCGCTGAGGGCGTTCTGAACTTCGGCAAACACCGTCCATTGGCGCCAGACCTTGTAGCTGGCGGTCAGGTCGAGTTCGGTGCTCGGGGCTTCGAACCGCGCGAGGGCGTAGGGGTTGTTGGTGGCGAGCTCGAAGACGGTGCGGCTGCGTCGATGGGCGGAGGCGCGGAGACGGAGGCCGCGCTTTTCGTAGTAGAGGCTCGCGTTGACCGTGCGCTTCATCTGGTCGAAGAGCGGGATTTTCAAACCGGCCAGTCGCGGCAGGCCGGTGTCGAGTTCGGAATCGGCGTAGGTGAAATTGAACGTGACGCCGAGTCCGTCAAAGGGCGCGGGTAAGAAACGCAGCGCCTGGTCGTAGGCGAACTCGATGCCAGTCAGACGGCCGCCACGGGCGTTGCGTTCCTGCGTAACCTGGGTGTTCGGATCGCCCTCGAACAGTTCGCGCTGGGTGGAGCGATAGACGTTGTTCTTGTAATCCTTGTGGAAGAGCCCGACGGAGACATAGCCCACGCTGCCAAGGTAATAGTCGAAGGAGAGATCATAGTTGCGCGAGGTGACAGGCTTGAGGTCGATGTTGCCCCGACTCACGGTATCGTTCGTCGTGGATATGGTGGCGCGGGGATTGAGCTGGTTGAAAGTCGGACGCGCGATCGACTCGGTGTAGGCGGCGCGCAGCACCATGGCCTTCGAGTGGTCGTAGCGCAGATGAAGTCCGGGCAACACTTCGGACTGGCGGCGGCTGGGGCTGATGCGGATCGGCGTGCCATCGACGACGGCATAGGTCTTGAACTTGGTCGCGGCGCGTTCGGCCCGCAGCCCGCCCAGGAGCGTGAGCTTGCCGGAGGTGAACTGGCCTTCGGCGTAGGCCGCGGAGACATCCTCCCACGCCTGGTAATCGCCGAGTTGGCTGTTGAGGGCGTTGGTCGTGAGGGGCGTGACCAGGCCGCGGGAAATGAGCAGTTCACCGACTTCCCGCGCTTTCTTCGGATCGATGAAATAGCCGTAGTTGTAGTGGCCGTCAGACGTGGCGCCATCCTTCGCGCCGTAGTCGGCAAGGACCGACGGGATGTCGGCCTGGCCGGTGTAGCCGAGGAGATGCCAGTTGGCGTTTTGGTTGAAGGAGCGTACGATTTCGTCGCGGTCGCGGGACTTGGTGCGGAACTTCGCGCCGGTCTTGAACCAACCGGGCAGGCCCGCGACGGTCATGGGTCGCTTGAGGTTGAGCGCGGCGTTCCATTCGGCGTCGGTGTAGTTGCGCGTTCCGCGGATGAGGTTGCGCATTGTGTAGGCGCTGGCGGCCGACGGCGTGAGACGGTCGAGGGTCGTGGTGATGACAGGGAAGCGCGCGTCGCCGGGGGTGATGATGTAGCCGTTGGTGGAGGTGGCGCGCTGGAACTGCGCCTGCACGCCCGTATCGAGTCCACCGTCAAAACCGCCGCGGTTGTAACCGAGCAGATAGCTGACCTCGAATGCGCCGAGTTTCGAATCGCCGTCAACGGCGATGGTGCCGGTGTCCTGGATCTCGTTGAAAGAGCGGGCCTCCTTGCGCACGGTGTTGTTGGTGGCGGCGATGCTGGTGTAGGTGTCGCCGGTGACGACCGGGATGCCGACCGTGCTGGCGGGCGCGAGGGAGAGCGGGAAGAAAATTTGCTGGCGCTGGCGACCGCGGTTCGTTTCGCGGATGTTCACGCCGGCGTAAAGGCGGAGTTTGTGGTCGGGCGTGGGCCGAAACTCGAGCGAGCTGTTCGCGCCCTTGTTCACCATGTCGTCGAAGAAATGCTGCAGCACGTACGTATCCATGAGAAAGGGCGAGGCGGCGGTGCCGTCGCCGTTCCAGCCGGTGGTGCTGTTGCGCTGCTTGACGAAGGTGCGGTCGCGGTAGTTGGCGGAAAACGAGAGCCCCCACTGGCGCTGTGCGCCGAAGAGGTCGGAGTAGTTGACCGCGGCTTCCCGCGACGGATTGTCGTAGGGGTAGTTGAAATAGTCCGAGAGGATCGACGAATAGGCGAGGGCGGCCTTGACGGAGGCCGAGCGGCCATCGCGCGAGAACGCGCTCCGTGTTTTGATCTCCACCGCGCCGCCGATCGAGTCGGCGTCCTGGTCGGGGCGGAGGGCCTTGGAGACTTCGATCTGGTCGGCGACATCGGATGAGATCACGTCGAGGGGCACGCGGCGGGTGAGGCCGTCGAAATCGGTGACGTTGACCCTCATGCCGTTGACCGTGACGGCATTGAAATCAGCGCTCATGCCGCGGACGGTGACATAGCGGCCCTCGCTGCCGCCGGTGTCGCGGTCGGTCTCGACGGTGACACCGGGGAGGCGTTTGACGGCGTCGGCGATGTTCTTGTCGGGGAACTGGCCGGTGAAATCGGCGGAGATGATGTTCGTGAGATTCTGCGCAGCGCGCTGCTGATTGAGGGCGCGGGCCTGGCCGGTGCGCGACGCTTCCACCGTGACGGCCGCGAGGGAAATCGTGTCGGCCCCGAGGACGAGCGCGAGCCGGGTGGACTCGCCGGCGCGGAGCTGCAGGGTTTGCGCCTTGGGCGGGAGGCCGAGGTAGTCGACGGTGATCGTGTAGGTGCCGGCCGGAGCGGTCAGGACAAATTCACCGTCCGCATCGGTGGCCGTGGCCGGCGCGGTGGCGGCGGCGGACGCAGGCGTCAGCGTGACGGCCGCGCCGCGCAGGGTATTGCGGGTCGCCGCATCGGTGACCCGGCCGGAGACGGTGGCGGTGCCGGCGGTCTGACCGAAAAGACCTGCCCCAAGCAGGAGCAACGTGCAGGCGCCGACGACGAAGCGAGGGGCGACGGAGAGGACGGTCGGGGGGAGGAGGGTAAACTTCATGGTAGGCGCCGGGCGGAAATGCAGGTGAGGAGAGATTTGGATTGAAACCGGAGAGTCGAAGGAAACAGCCAACCGGAGCTTGAAACAATAGCAGCCAGATCCATGCCCAGTCCATACCACCAAGGTTGTAATTCCCCGGTCCGAATACCACGGTTGCTGAAGTGATGAAACCCTGTTTCCGCGAGTGTCCCGCTCCGTTCCGGCAACCGTCGCGTGCCGTTCGCGGTGGTTGGACCGCCGTGACGTAGTTTCGCGATGTCGAACGCGACCGATGCCTCCAGAATCCCGCCGGCGCTGGCGCTGCGGCTGCACGCCCCGCTGCTGGCCCTGCATGCCGCGATGGAGGTGGCGCCGTTGTGGCGGGCGGTGCGCCAGGTGCTGCGGGCGGGCTTTTCGCCGCACCGCGTGACGATCTTCCTCGGGCACCTCGGGATGGGCGAGGCGCGGGTCGTGCTGACTGATCCGCCCATCGCCCATCCGGAGGAGTGGTACGCGGCGCGCGGCCGGTTGAATCCATTTTCCCCGTACATCGAGGCGAACCGCGGCGTGAAATTTTACCGCTTCAGCGCGGTGCTGCCGCCGCGGGCGGAGTTCGCGCGCAGTGAGTTCTACCGGCGCTTCGCCCGGCCGGAAGGCTGGGACAAGGGCGTGTCGGCCCTGTACTGGTCGCGGCGGGAAGTGACGGCGATGTTCAGCCTATATCGCTCGCCGGCGCAACCCGAGTTCAGCGAGGCCGAGCTCGCGTGGTTGCGCTACCTGTATCCCTTCATCGGCACGGCGATCGTGCGGGTGCAGCGCCTGCACACGGAGCGACTCGCGCGGCGCAGCTTGGAGGAATTCAACCGTAACATCCCGGTCGGCCTCGTGTTTCTCGACTGGGACCTGCGGGTGGAATTCGCCAATCCGGAGGTGCAGCGGCAATGCGCCGCCTGGAACTTCGGGCCGGAGGCCGTGCGGGTTTTCAACCCCCGCGATGCCTTTGCGCTGCCGGCTGCCGTTTTGGACGCCTGCCGTCGACTGCGGGAGGCGGTGCGCGCGCGCAACGCAAAGCAGCCGCTGTCCCAGCCGAGCGACGTGGCGCAGGTGGAGCACACGCCGGGCAGCGGATTGCGGGCGCAGGTGACGGTGTTGAACAACCCGGCGAGCCCGCTCGCCAAACCGCGTTTCCTGGTGGTCATCGATGCCCGGCCGCCGGCCTCGGCCCCGCCCGCCGTCGTGTCGGAGGAGAAGATGAAACTTCTGCGGGAACTGACGCAGCGCGAGCGCGAGATCGCGCTGCTGGTCTGCGAAGGTCAGAGCAATGCCGAGATTGCCGCGGCGCTGAGCAAAAGCGTGCTGACGATCAAGACGCAGCTCAACTCGGTGTTTCGAAAAATCCGGGTGAAATCGCGCGCCAAGCTGATGGCGCTGCTGCGCTGACGTCCTGCCGGCTTGCGAGTGAAGGTTTCGGGATTGAACCACGCGACGGGTGGAGCCGGGGCGGGCCTGGCCGGCAGGCCGTCAGCGCAGCAAAACGAAAGTGCCGGGGGTATTTTCGCGGAGGTGGGCGGCGGAAGCAGCCCGTATTTTGCCTCACGCGGAGACCGCAACCGAACACGATCCCGGCGCCTGCGAGGTGAGCGTGCTGCTATCCGTTCGAATCGTGCACTGCTGCGACGATTTTCGGAATGCGCGAATCGTTCTCGTTCCCCGCACTTTTTCCCGTTCTCTCAATCGGACGAGAACGAGGGACGATTGCGAGAACGAGAACGATGAAAAGGCAGTGGTCCCTTCGGCTGGCCAGCCGGAGGCTGGTGGCGGTTGCCGCGGTGCGAACTAGCCGGGCTCGCAGCAGTCGGCCGCTCAGCTTCGCGACGATCGCTCACCGCGGCGCGACGGCGCGCAGTACAACATGCGCCGCGGCAATCTCCGGCGGCAGCGGCTCGGCGACGATCCAGCCGCGGGCGGGATATTCGACGATCCGATCGAGTTCGCCGGCGAGATGTGCGACGTAGTCGAGGCCCTGCAGTCCGTAGGCGGCCCATTCGGCTTCCAGGCTGACGGCGGGCAGCTGGCGGAAGAGCGTGAGCTCGGGCTGGACCTGACGCAGCGTCAGCGCCACGCGGCGCAGGCGGGAGGGAGAGGCCACGACGACGAGACGGCGCAGTCCCTTGCCAAAAGTGAGATCCGGATGGGCGCGCGCGAGCAATTCGGCGGTGAAAGCGATGTTCTCGGCGGTGTTGGTCGAACGGTTTTCGAGGATGACGCGGTCATCCCCAATATCCGGATACCGACCGCGCAGGGCGGCGCGCCAGGCGTCGGCTTCGGGGCGACCGAGGCGGCCGGTGCCGGCGCCAAGGCCGCCGGTGAAGATGATCCGCGGCGCGAGACCGCGGGTGTGGAGTTCGCCGCAGAACACCGGGAGACGGAGATCGAACACGCCGAAGCCCATGATGGCGTCGCAGGGCGCGGCGGGTACGTCATCGGTCGTGGCGAGGTAGGCCAGCACCCGACGGGCGGCGGCGAGCATTTCAGGAGTGGGCATGGACAGGGAGGGAAATATTACTTCGACTTCAACCCGACGGTGTTCACCGCGATGACGCGGTAAGTGTGGGGCGTGCCCGCATCGGCCGTCGGATCGGTGAAGGTCATCTTCACCGGCGGCGGCTTCGGGGTGTCGCGGTAGTGGAGGCCCTGAAAACGGGACGGCCGAAGGGGCTCGCCGGCTTCGCCGGCACGGTGGCAATCACCTGACCATCGCGCTCGTCCGATTCGCCGGCATGCAGCGGAGCGATCCAGGCGGCATCGGCGGGCCGGAACCGCAGTGGGCCGCCAGATTTGTTCGGCAGACGCGCGGTCAGGCAGGCGTCGAACCAGGGGCCCGCGAGGTAACGCTGGTTGCCGCATTCGTGACTGGTCAGCGGATCGACGGCGACGGCGATGAGGGCGCCTTTGGCCCGCTTCGCGGTGAAGAAAATTTCCACGCCGCTCCACACTCCCGCGAAGCGCCCCTCTTTGAAGGTGACGCCTTCCTTGGTGCCCGGATTGCACATGACGGGGACCCGGGTGGCGGCGTCTGAGATCGGGTAGGGCGAAGCAGCTGAGATCGCCGTAGCCAAGGTCGTCACAGAGGAGGACGATGATGTTGGGGCGGAGTGCGGGGGCGGCGGGTGCGGCCGCAGCGAAGGAGAGAAAGAGGGAAAGAGAGAGGGGGAGAAAAAAGCGGAGCGGGTTCATGGGGGAGCCTGATGGATTCAGATTCTGTGGGTATGTCGAGCGCGAGGAGCGGACGGGAGTCGGGTGGGGTGTAACTGGAAGTGAAGTGAGTGATTGCAGAGGCATGGGCGTCCCGCCCATGGGTGCGGGAGCGAGTGGGCAAGAGGCCCACTCGCTCACGGGCGGGACGCCCGTGCCACGCTCAGCGAGACCCCGCTGACTTCACTTCCCGTTACACCCAGTCGGGTGATCTCAACCCATGCACCCGGCCTGCGCGCGAGAGCGCGTCGACGGCGGAGTTAGTGCCCGTCAATAAATAAGGTTTACATCTTTGGAAAGCCGCTGTAATCCTATGAGTAGATGGTGCATGTCCGTGATATTCGAAAGAAGCTGCGAGTTTTGTGGCCGCATCTCAGTGAAAGGTCGCGACGAATGATTG
>SXSC01000079.1 GCA_005792355.1 Opitutaceae bacterium | reverse complement strand
TCTTCCAGGAGTTCAAGGGCACCGGCAACCTGGAGCTCGTGCGCGACCGCAAATGCGCCGAAATGCGCATCTGGCCCGCCATCAACGTGGCCGCCTCCGGCACCCGCAAGGAAGAGCTGCTCATCGATGCCAAGGCGTTGGAAGGCATCCACTTCTTCCGCCGCGCCCTGGTGCAGCAGAAGATTGAAGAGTCCACCGAGACGATGGTCGCCCGGCTGTCCAAGACGAAAACCAATGCGGAGTTCCTGAGGCTGATCGCGCGCTAATCCGGTCTTCTCACGCCGATCCACCTCCGGTGGGAATCATCACGTCGCCGATGGGAGCCAACGCCGGCTCCCAGCGCAACGAAACCCGGCCCGCCGCGACTTTCCCAAGGTAAATCCCGCCCCCCGGTCGGTCCCGCCGCCAACTTCCCTCTTGCTCCGCTTCTAAATCTCCTGAGATTCATGAGTTTCCTTCGGGATTGTCTCGATTTTTTTGTCACCAGAAAACCACCGCATGCATAGTTTTTCCGAGCAGTGTCTCGACATGGCCCGTTCGATGTTGGGCCACAATCTCGATTCCATCCAGCCAGACGGCACTGTCCTACCCGCCAACAACGAACAGTCGCGACCGGATGAGCCCGGCCACGTGGCGTTTGCCCTTGGCGAATTCTACCGCGCCACCGGCGAGACCACGCTCAAGGGCCACGACCTGATCGACCTCGCGGCCCGCTGCATCACGGCGCAGATGTTCACCGAACCCGCTGCGGAAAACGGCCTCGCCTACGCCGCCCTCGGGCTCCTCGCGTTCGGCCCTTCCAAGGAACGTAATCCCGTCTGGGAGCGGCTCGTCGAGGAAACGCAGCAACGGATCGACAAATCCCTCCTGCACCGGAGCGACTACGACAACCATTGGCAGTCGTTCAACATCGCGAAGGCCGTCGCTCGCTTCAGCCTTGGGCTTTCCAAGAAGGACGAGACCTCCCGCCTCATCGAGCGGATGTGCGATCGCATCAACCAGACCAGTTCGGCAAGTTTCTTCGACGACTCCACCAGCGGGCTCGGTGGCAATTTCAACCTCTACGGCGTGATGGCGTTCGTCTTCGCGCGTTCGGCCCTCCAACTCCACGCCAACAGCGGCGTGCGTGACCGCAAACTTCCCACGCTGCGCACCTACGGCGAAAAATACATCAAGATGATGCCTGACCTGGTCCGCCACGACGGACTCGGCTGGGCCTTCGGCCGCGCCGCGGGCGCGTATGGCCAGATGCATTGCATCAGCCTGATCTTGCAAGGTCTCCGCGACGGCTGGATCGGCGATGATCAGAAGATCAGATACTACGACATTCTGCGGCGGCTCTTCATGTTCTTCTACGAGACCTATCTCGACCAGGAACAGGGCTTCCTCGACTTGCGTGACGAAGAACGCACCGCCTATTCGCAACATACGACGCGGATGGCGAATTTCGACGCGGCCCGATACCTCTCGCAATGGTCGCGCCTCGCCAAGACCGTGCAGATGACCGCGGGCGCACCCAAGGTTGAGCCACTCAAAACCTCCGGCCGCTTTGTCATTTTCGACAAATCCAACCGCAAGGAGCAGGGGCTCTTCCTTTACCGCGACGCCGAGTCGGGCCTCCACCTGCAGGTGCCACTCGTCAGCTCGGGCAAGACGCTCACCAGCGACTCCCTCTCGTTTCCGCATTGCCCGGGAATTTTCGACTGGCCCAACAACGTCTACCTGCCGATCATGATCCCCGAACTCACCTTCGGCGAGCAGGTGACGCTGCCGTCGTTCTACGGCAAGAATTGCGTGACGGGTCTCGGCCTCCGCAACAGCTTCTACTTCCGCTACGATCAGCCTGAGCTGATCAACATCAAGGAAGAGTTCGTCAAGGGCCTCGGCAGCGTAAAGGTGCAGTGGACGTTTTCCGGCAACAAGGTCGGCTGCGAGTTCGCCTACACGGTGAAGCAACAGGTGACGCTCGATAAATTCCGGTACGTGCTGGCCATCGCCGCCCCGCATTCCAAGTATCACGTGACCGGTGCCCTCGCGCTCGGTCCGCAGGGCCACCGTTGCAGCGTGGCCAAAGACGATTTCCAGGCCACCTGGCGGGAAACCGAAGTCGTCAGTGCCGACCCGACCTACCGCACGAACTACGGCAAGATTCACTATCTCCAATATCTCGTGCGCGATCACCCGCTGATCATGCGGCCGGGTCACGTTTACCGCCTGGCGGTGAACTTCGATCCCGACGTCACGCACCTCGACGCGTAGGAATTTTCGCTCCTCGATTTTTTGATTTTCGATCGGCTGCTTTCCGCGGTTCGTCCGAGAATCGAAAATCGAGGATTCCAAATCGAAAATCCGAATGCTCAGCCGCCGGATCATTCCCTGCCTCGACGTCAACGCCGGTCGCGTGGTCAAGGGGGTGCAGTTCCAGCAACTCCGCGATGCCGGCGATCCGGTGCAATGCGCCCGGGCCTACGACGCGCAGGGTGCCGATGAGCTCGTGTTCCTCGACATCACCGCGTCGAGCGACAACCGCGGCATCATGCACGACGTAGTCGCCGCGACCGCCGAGCAGTGTTTCATGCCGCTGACAGTGGGAGGCGGCCTTCGCACCGTCACAGATATCGAGGCGATGCTAAAAAGTGGCGCCGACAAAGTGTCGCTGAACACCGCCGCCATCCGGGATCCGGAACTGATTCGGGCCGCTTCCGACCGCTTCGGCACCCAATGCATCGTCGTCGCCATCGACGCCAAGCGTGAACCCGAGGGAAAGTCCTGGCGCGTCTACACGCACGGTGGACGCCACCGGACGGACCTGGACGCCGTGGTCTGGGCGGCCCGCGCGGTCGCCCTCGGCGCCGGGGAGATTCTACTGACGAGCATGGATGCCGACGGCACCCAGGCCGGCTACGACTGCGCCCTCACCCGCGCCGTCAGCGACGCCGTGGTGGTTCCGGTGATTGCCAGCGGCGGGGCGGGAACTCTGCAGCATTTTGCCGAAGTGATCGACGCCGGCCGCGCCAGCGCCGTGCTGGCGGCGAGCCTCTTTCACTTTGGCACCCTGACCATCGCGCAGGTGAAAAATCACCTCGCCGCACAAGGCGTGCCGGTGCGGCGGTAGGCTACGTCGTCAAGGCGGAGTCCGCCGGCACCGCCGAGGCCTCGGAGGGCGCCATCGCCGCGCCCGCTTTCACCCTGGGCGGGCCGACGAGCACGCTCAACTGCGCCTGCACCGCGACGAAAAATTCCGAGGTGAGCTCACCGATCGGGACCTCGAAGATCGCCTTGGACTTGGCGTGTTCGTACCGCGTCCACCGGCCATCCGCACTGGGTCCGCGGGGTCGCAGCAGCTTTTTCCGCTCCAGCATGAGCGCCAGGAACTGGACGAGCCGCGTGTTCTCCGGCGTGGGCTCCGTGGCCGGATCCACCAGGGCCACAAAAAGATTCTCCGCCGTCAGCTTGAGCGCACGTTCCGGGTTTTCCCCGGCGCGCCGCGGCTTGTAGGCCTGCACCCATCGGCAGGCCACGAAACCCTCCGGGTTGAATTCCGCCGCCTGGGCCTCCAGCACGTCGTACCGCACAATCTCCAGCGACGCGCCCGCGCGCACCAGGTGGCTGGCGACGCGCGCGCCCTCGACGAAAGGTTCGCCCGTCACGAAGCACGTCGCGGCGAGCGGCTGCAGATGCATTTCCATGGGCTTTATTGTTTACTCCCACGCGCCGGGGACGCTAGCACTTTCCCACCGCATGAACGGGAGATTGATCGCCATCGGCGATATTCACGGGTGCCATCATGAATTCGCGGAATTGCTCGCGCGGCTTGATCTTGGACCGGACGATCGACTCATCCTGCTGGGGGATCTCGTGAACCGCGGCCCCGACTCGAACCGCGTGATCGACCTGGCCCGATCGCACCGGGCGCTCTCCCTCCTCGGCAACCACGAACTCCGCCTGCTGAAATTTCGCCGCACGGGCGATCCGAAGCATCTCAAGGACGGCGACCTTGCCACGTACGAAAAGCTCCGCCCCGAAGACTGGTCCTACCTGAAAGCCATGCCACTCACGTTTGAGGAACCGGAATTGAACACCGTTTTCGTCCATGGCGGATTCCTGCCCGACGCACCCTGGCAAAAGCAGACCGCCGAAGTCGTCACGCGCATCCAGGTAATCACGCGCGACGGCAAGCCGGCCAAGCGCGCCGACGACCCGGAGGCCCCCGTCTGGGCCGAACATTGGAGCGGCCCGCCCTTCGTCATCTATGGCCACATCCCGCGCCCGGAAGTCTACAAATTGAAATGGTCGCTGGGCATCGACACCGCGTGCGTGCTGGGCGGTCACCTGACGGCCTACGAGCTGCCGGAAAAACGTTTCTTCCAGATCAAGGCCCGCCAACGCTATTGGAACTAGCCCGCCGCCCGCGTCGAAGCCTGCCTGCACCGCAACCCGAAGCCGCCCCCCGACTCCATGCCTGAAGAAACACCCGTCCTGGTCGTCCGTGAATTGAAGGCGTTCGATTCCGCCGCGAACGGCCGGCTGTTCGCCAGCCTGCTGGTGATCAAGAAACTCACCGCCAAGACCGCCTCCAATGGAAACATGTTCTTCAGCCTCGAACTCGGCGACCGCACGGGCTCGTTCAGTTGCACGATTTTTGGCGACAGCCCCGTGTTCGACGTTCTGAAGGGCGCGGGCGAGGGCGGCGTCGTCCGGGTCGAGGGCAAGATCGACTTCTACCAGGGCCGGCTCTCCCCCCGCCTCGCCCGGGCCACCGTCCTCGCCGAAGCCGATCTCAGCGCCCCCGGCGTGTTGGAAAGCCTCGTCGAAATCGCGCCGGAGAATTCCGCCGGGCTCTGGCAGGAACTCGCGGCTTGCATCGACGCCCTCCGGCACGACGAACTGCGCCAGACGGTTCGGGGCGTGTTCGAGGAGATTGGCGAGACGTTTCGCTGGTCGCCGGCCGCCGTCGCCATGCACCACGCCTATCGCCACGGGCTGCTCGAACACACCGTGCACATGGCCCGGGCCTGCCGGGCGCTGCTCCCGCTCTATCCCGAGGTCGAGCCCGACCTCGCCCTGGCCGGTATCCTGCTTCACGATACGGGCAAGGCCATCGAATACGAGGGCACCCTCGCGACGAAACGGAGCCGCCGCGGCATCTTGCAGGGCCACGTCGTGCTGGGCTACCAGCTCACGCGCAAGCATGGCATCCGGGCGAAGCTCGACGCCGACCGCCTGGAGCGGCTCGAACACATCATCCTTTCCCACCAGGGCGAGCCCGAATGGGGCGCAGCCATCTACGCCGCGACCCCCGAGGCCGTCTTCGTCTCGATGATCGACAACCTCGACGCGAAGATGGGCATGGTGCAGCGCGCGCTCCGGCAGGCGGACGCGAACGACGAATTCTCCGAACGCCTGCCCGGGTTGAGTTCGCCGTTGCTCACGCGCAAACTCCCTCCGCCCCCGCCCCCGTTGCCCCCGTTGCCGCCGGCGTGACGTGCGGCGGCCCCATACCGCTCGTTTGCTTTCCGGCTCTGCCAAACGATTCAGTCCGGAGGTGGGTCGTGCGCTCCGCGCGCAGCTGGTTCGACGGACGCGGTGAAGGCCCCGCGCGGAGCGCACGGCCCACCATTTGGTTTCGATGCCACAGAGGGAAAATCGCTTTGACTGAATCGTTTTTGGCTTTGTCACAAAACCGCCCGGCGGTTTTGTTCAAGCCCGCATGAACGCAAGGCTGCCGCCGGAACGCCGGAGCGTTGGCGGTCGGACCAGTGCGAGAACCAATCTGCCGGGGGGGGGGGGGGGAAATGCGGGCTACGCGCTGAGGCTCTTGATCAGCTCCACCATCGGCAGAAACATGGCGATCACGATGATGCCGACACCCACCGCCATGAACACAATCATGACCGGCTCGATGATCGAAGTGAGCGCGGCGACCGCGTTGTCGACCTCTTCATCATAGTTGTCGGCAATGCGGACGAGCATGTCGGGCAAGGCGCCCGTCTCCTCGCCGACCTCAATCATGCTGGTGACCATGCCGGGGAAAATATGGGTCGACTCGAGTGGTTTCGCCACGTTGTCGCCCTCCTTCACCCGATCATGCACCACGTTGATGGCGTTCGCGACATGCACGTTTCCGCTCGTGTCGCGCGTGATGACGAGAGCCTGCAGGATGGGCACGCCCGATGCCAGCAAAGTGCCAAAGGTGCGGGTAAAACGGGCAATCGACGCCCGCAGGAAGAGGTCACCCAGGACCGGGATGCGCAGCAGGAGCCAGTGCAGAACTTTTGTGCCGAACTTGGACCGCTTGAACAACCAGAACACCAAGGCCGCGCCGGCCGCCCCCACGACCACCGAGAGAAGATTTTTTCGCATCGCGTCAGCGACGGCGACGACCACCGAGGTCAGCCACGGCAGCGGTTTGCCTTTCAGCATCGTGAAAAACACCTCCTGAAACTTCGGCACGACCCACACCATCAGGATGCTCATGATGCCGCCGGCCACCATGCTGATGATCGCCGGGTAGACCATGGCCGACACGATCTTGCCCCGGATCTTCACGGCCTTTTCCATGAAAACGGAGAGCCGCTCCAGCACGGTGTCCATCACGCCGCCGGCTTCACCCGCCTTGACCATGTTCACATAAAGCCGGTCAAACGTTTTCGGGCTCGCCGCGAGCCCGTCGGAAAAATTGCCCCCGGATCGAATCGTGTCCGCGCACTCCTCGATTACCTGCTTGAACGCGGGGCGTTTCTCCTGTCGCGCGAGCACTTCCAGGCTCCGCATGATTGGCATGCCCGCCTTCACCAGGGTGGCGAGTTGCCGGGTAAAGACCGCCAGGCCCTTGGAATTGATCGCGCTCCCGATGATGATGCCACGCCGGCGGCGCGGAGGGACGTTGCCGGTGGGAAAAGCCATGGTCGGCCCCCGGCCGGGAGCCTTCGCGGCAAGAGTCGCGGGCGTGGGCGCGGTGGGAGCGGCGCGGACAGAGAGTTTGGCCATAGTCGGGAAAATATCAGGTTCCAACCGCCTGCAGGGTGTTTCGGAATCCTGGTTGTGTGATCCTTGTTACTTTGCACCGCCGGCCCGCAGCGTCGATCAGGTGTATTTGATCACCTCTTCGATTGAGGTGTTGCCGTCGAAAATCGCACGGAGACCATCGTCGCGAATCGTGCGCATGCCTTCCTCGATGGCCTTCTGGCGGATGACCAGGGTCGGCGCGCGCTGCGTCACGAGATCGCGCAAGGCCTCGCTCAGGCGCAGCCATTCGTAGATTCCCAGCCGGCCGCGAAACCCGGATTGGTTGCAGGTCGGGCATCCCTTGCCGAAAAAGAACTGCCGGTCGCCAACGCTTTCCCGCGCAATCTCGAGCTGCGAGAGCAGGTCATCCGAGGGCAGGTACGAGGCTTTGCATTGACCGCAGATGCGACGCACCAGTCGCTGCGCCAGCACGGCCTCCAGCGACGAGGCGATCAAAAACGGCTCGACTCCCATGTCGACCAGGCGGGTCACGGCCCCCGCGGAATCATTCGTGTGCAGGGTGGAGAGCACCAGATGGCCCGTGAGCGACGCCTGGATTGCGATTTGCGCAGTTTCGAGATCGCGAATCTCGCCGATCATGATCACATCGGGATCCTGCCGGAGAAACGACCGCAGAGCGGAGGCAAAAGTGAGGCCGACGAGCGGGTTGACCGGCACCTGCATGATGCCCTCGATCTCGTATTCGACGGGATCCTCGGCGGTCAGGATCTTCAGGTCGACCGTGTTCACCAGGCGTAATCCGCTGTACAGGGTCGTGGTCTTGCCGCTGCCAGTCGGCCCGGTGACAATGAAGATCCCATTGGGCCGCCGCACAATTTCATGGATGCCGTTGGACACGTCCTCGGGCATGCCGAGCTGCGTGATATCCAGCCGGACGGCGGCCTGGTCGAGCACGCGCAGCACCACGCTTTCGCCAAACTGCGTCGGCAGCGTCGAGACGCGCAGATCGACCGCCCGGCCGCCGATGTTAATTTTGATCCGCCCATCCTGCGGGATGCGGCGTTCGGCGATGTTCAGGCTCGCGAGGACCTTCACCCGGGAAATAATCGGCAACGCGAGCTGTTTGGGCGGCGGGGCCATTTCGTAGAGCGAGCCGTCGATCCGGTAACGGATCTTGAACTCGTGCTCGAACGGCTCGAAGTGAATGTCACTCGCCTTGTCGCGAATCGCCTGACCGATGACCAGATTGACGAACTTGATGATCGGCGTCTGCTCCGCCATCGACTCGATGTCGCGCTCCGACAATTCTCCACTGCCGGCGCTCGTCGCCACCTTGCCCGTGCTGATCTCCTGCAGGAGGTCGTCGATACTCTCCTCATCCTCCCCGTAATGCTGTTTAATCTGCACCTCGACCTTGTCGGGGTCGGCGAAGAACAGCCGCACATTGCGGTCGAGTGCAAACGTCAGATCATCGACGGCCTGGGTGTTGAACGGATCACTCACCAGCAGGTCGATGTTCTGGGCGTCCGCCTGCAGCGGCATCACCCCGTAGTCGCGCGCCAGTTTTCCCGTCAACGAAGCGATGGCCTCGCCCGGAAACTGCACCGGCAATTCCGGCACGAAATCATAGCCGAGATGATCGGCAATCCGCCGGAGCAGGTCCTCCTTCTCGACAATGCCAAGATCGACCACCACGTCGGCCAGCGGCTTCCCGGTCGCCTTGTGCTCCTCATTGAGCTCGTCAAGTTGCGCGGGCTCGACGAGCCGCTGCTCCTTCAGGAACTCGTAGATCGCGGGGCTGTGACTCGGAAACATGGGAGAGGGTCTAAGGGCCCAACGGGCCAAACGACCACGGGACAACCGAACCAGCGAACCGCGTGATCTGGTGCGTCGCCGACCGTCGGTGGGCAGTTCCTTGATCCATTGATCGCTTGGTCTTCTGGTCTTGCCGCACGGCCACTCAGGCCTCGCGCAGCTTCAGCCCCATCGACAGGAATTTTTCCCGCATGGTGTTCGTATCCTGGGCCTTTTCGAGCGCCTCATCCGGGGACACAAGTTCGCGGTTCACCAGACTCATCAGGTGCGTGTCCATCGTGATCATCCCGAGGTTGGCGCCGGTCTGGATGTCGGAGGTGATGCGGAAGGTCTTGTTCTCGCGAATCAACGATCCAATTGAGGTGGTGTTGATCATGATCTCGTAGGCGGCGATGCGGCCGCCCCCGATTTTTTTGCACAAGACTTGGGAAATGACCGCGACCAGGGAAGACGCGAGCTGCGTGCGGATCATGTCCTTCATGTTGGCCGGAAATGCGTCGACGATGCGGTCAACCGTCTTGGCGGCGCTGTTGGTGTGCAGCGTGCCGAAGACCAGATGCCCCGTCTCGGCGGCGCTGACCGCCGCCTCAATCGTCTCGAGGTCGCGCATTTCACCGACGAGAATCACGTCGGGATCCTGACGGAGCGCGCGCCGGATGGCCTCGGAAAAGCTCGGTACGTCGACATGCACCTCGCGTTGCGTGACGACACAACGCTTGTGGTTGTGGTAATACTCGATCGGGTCCTCGATCGTGATGATGTGGCCGTCGCGCGCCTCATTGATGTAGTTCACCATCGACGCGAGCGTGGTCGACTTGCCCGAGCCGGTGGGACCGGTCACCAGAATCAGGCCGCGGGGACGGTACAGCAGCTCACGGATCTTGTCGGGCATGCCCAGGTCGCGCAGGCCGAACATCTTGTACGGAATCTGCCGCAGGACCATGCCGTAATTGGTCTTGGCCTTCATCACGGAGACGCGGAAGCGCGCCTTGTCGCCAAAGGCAAAACCGAAGTCGGCGCCCCCATTCAATTTCACGGCGCTCACGTGGGTGTCCGACGTGATCGAGAGCATCAATTTCTCGGTGTCGCCCGGCGTGAGCGGCGGCCCGTCAATCGGCGTCATGCTGCCGCTGAGTCGAATCGTCGGGGGCTGGCCAACTTGCAGGTGAAGGTCGGAAGCGCCTTGGTCGACCATCAGGTCGAGCAGATCAGTCATTTCATAGCTCATAGGGAGGAGACCGGCTGCGCCGGCGGGAGAAGGGAGAAAGGAGGAGGGAGCCGAAAGGAGCGAGATCGATCCTGCTCCTTTCTCCAACCGACCTTCTCCCTGGGATTTGAGGTGGAGCAATTCACGGCGTTTCAGTTCGCGTCGCCGACGGTGATGGAAACAACTTCTTCAATCGTCGTCAGCCCGGAAGTCACTTTACGGGCGCCGTCCTCGCGCATGGTGCGCATGCCCAGCGCCCGCGCCCGCTCGCGCAGTTTCACGGTGCCGACGTGTTCGTAGATCATCTTCTGGACCTCTTCGTTGACGACGAAAATCTCAAAAATCCCCATGCGCCCGCGGTAGCCGGTTGAGTTGCACTGGCCGCAGCCGTCCCCTTTCGCAAAGGTTGCGTGGGCCGCCTGCGACGGATTGATGTTGAGGGAGCGCAACTCCGGCACCCCCGGCACATGCGGGCGCTTGCAATGCGGACAGATTTTGCGCACGAGCCGCTGCGCCATGATCGCGCGGAGCGAAGTCGAAACCAGAAACGGCTTTACGCCGATGTCGATCAGGCGCGTGACGGCGCCCGGCGCGTCGTTGGTGTGCAGCGTCGAGAAGACCATGTGCCCGGTCAGCGACGCATTGATCGCAATCTCGGCGGTTTCCAAATCCCGAATTTCACCCACCATCACGATATTGGGCGCCTGCCGCAGCATCGCGCGCAACGCCGCCGCAAACGTCATGCCGACATCGGCCCGCACCGGCACCTGGTTGATGCCGTTGAGCTGATACTCCACCGGATCCTCCACCGTGATGATTTTGCGGTCGGGCTTGTTGATGAAGTGGAGGCAGCCGTAAAGTGTCGTGGTCTTGCCGGAACCGGTGGGACCCGTCACCAGCAAGATGCCGTCGGGCAGGGTGATCAATTTCTCAAACGTCGCCGCGTCGTCGCTCAGGAAACCGAGTTCCGGCAGGCCCAGCGTCAGGCCTTCCTTGTCGAGAATGCGCATCACAATACTCTCGCCATGCGCGGTCGGGAGCGAGGAGACCCGCAGGTCGAGCTGCTTGCCCCCCACCCCGATCTGGATGCGCCCATCCTGGGGTATCCGTTTTTCGGCGATGCTGATGTTCGCCATGATTTTCAGACGCGAGATGATCGAAAGCTGCAGCCGCTTCGGAGGGTTCTCCACCTCGATCAGCACCCCGTCGATCCGGTACCGCACGCGAAATCGTTTTTCGAGCGGTTCCACGTGGATGTCCGAAGCCCGGCGCTGGATTGCCTCGAGGATGATCTGGTGGACCAGCTTGATGATCGGGGCGTCCGCGTCGGTATTCTTCGGACTGTCGCCCGTGCCCGCCTCGGTGGTGACGGCGGAGGTCTCGTCGACCGCGCCCTTGACCGAAAGGTCATTGAGGAGATCGTCAATCGAGCTGGCATCCTTGCCGTAGAAGCGATCAATCGCGGCGGAGATTTCCTCCGCCGTCGCGACCATCGTCTCCAGCGGCATCTTGACCAGGTAACCGAGGGCATCGATGCCGTCGGTATCCAGCGGGTCCGCGATGGCGACGCGGAGT
The DNA here is from genome assembly GCA_005792355.1 of Opitutaceae bacterium. Lineage (GTDB taxonomy): Bacteria > Verrucomicrobiota > Verrucomicrobiia > Opitutales > Opitutaceae > ER46. Next base: position 1,088 of record SXSC01000079.1, on the reverse strand, counting down.
TTGTGGCCGTCGCGCCCCAGCGGCAGCAACCGGTGCCGGGCGGCGACCGCCCGGGGCACCAGTTCAAGCGTGTCACCCGTGATTCGCAGGTTGGTGAGATCGGGGGCCATCGGCATCCCAAATTCCGTGGCCAGCAGTTCCGCGACGCTGCGCGCATTCAACACCCCCTGCTCGATGAGCACTTCGAGCAACCGCGGCGCCGACGGGGAATCGTCCGCGCGCGCGACCGCCAGCGCCCGTCCGGCCTCCACCTGGGCCGGGAGCAGGAGTGAGCGATCCAGCGCGAGCTGGAGAACAAAATCGTCCGCGGCCGCGAGGGAGGAGGAGGGGGAAGGAGGCGGGCTGGAACTCATCACAAGCGGGAAAATCGCCCCGTTACTTCGGCGCGAGGCTCAGCAAAAACTCGGCGTTGGATTTCGTCTTCTTCAAACGGGTGATCAGCATTTCCATCGACTCGATGGGGCCCAGACCCTGCATCGCCCGCCGCAGGCCATAGATCCGGAGCAACTCCTCCGGGTGGTAGATGAGCTCCTCCTTGCGCGTGCCGGAACGGTCGATGTTAATCGCGGGAAAGATCCGACGTTCCACGAGACCACGATCGAGGTGGAGCTCCGAATTGCCGGTGCCCTTGAATTCCTCGAAGATAATTTCGTCCATGCGCGAGCCCGTGTCGATCAGCGCGCTGGCGATGATGGTGAGACTGCCGCCACCCTCAATGTTGCGCGCCGAGCCGAAAAAGCGCTTCGGTTTTTGCAGGGCGTTGGACTCGAGGCCGCCCGACATCGTCTTGCCCTGGTTGCCGGCGAGGGCGTTGTACGCCCGGGCGAGCCGCGTGATCGAGTCGAGCAGGATCACGACGTGATCGCCCAATTCGACCCGGCGGCGGCAAATCTCAATCACCATCTCGGCGCAGTGCACGTGGCTCTCGGGGGTCTCATCGAAGGTCGACGACACCACTTCGCCCTTGGTGTGCCGCCGGAAATCGGTCACTTCCTCGGGTCGTTCGTCGATCAGCAGGAGGATCAGCTTCACCTCGGGGCTGTTCGCCGAAACGGAGTTCGCGATGTTCTGCAGCAGGACCGTCTTGC
>SXSC01000078.1 GCA_005792355.1 Opitutaceae bacterium | reverse complement strand
CTGCCCAATGGGAGGGCCTCCCACCAAGGAGCCTCCACCTCTCCGTCGAGAGCGCCCTCAGTTCCTCCGCATTCCTACCAAATCAACAAGACGGATTCTAGTTGGCGCTGATGACGGATTCTAGTTGGCGCTGGACAGGCGATTTCCGAGGCGCTCGAACGTTGGGCCTTCCTGGCTACCTACGACAGCACCCATGCCGCTCGCTTTGGTTTCGACGTTGATCGCAGCTCCAACGGCATGGCGGCATTCCCGGGGTTATTTCGTTCCCAGGCCGCCCGGCGGGCACGCCTGGAGGCCCTCGAACGCTACGCCGTCATCTCGTGGTGGGACGGACGGTTCGATGCCGAAATCAGGCCGTCCCCTTTTCCGGGCGTCGAACTGGTGCGCATCCAGCACAACGCCGGCGAAGGCGAAGTGGTCATTTTGGTCCAGAAAACCCGCGCCGGAGTTTCCTATGGCCACGCGGCGGGCGGCACGGTGACCAGCGCCGCGCTGCGGGCCGCCGTTGAACTGGCGCGCGCGGATTTTGTCATCACGGCCCACCGGGCGAAGGGTGCACTCAGCCAAGTGGCCAATTTCCTCGAGCGGCGCGCGCTGCATTTCTCCACCGAGCTGGGCTACGCGCAATTCCGCGAACGTCTCGCCCGCCCGGCGGACCGCCCGGCGCCGCGCTGGAATCCCGTCTTCGACGGTGAAATCCCCGGGCCCTGGTCTCGCTGGACCACGGTCTGGCGCTGCGCGGTCGCCATGCCGACCCGGGATTATCTCGAGCCTCGTTCAGATTTTTTCTTCTGGTAACATCATGAGCACCCACCCCGAAATCCTCGCGCAAATTCGTCACGAGTCAGGCCACGCCGGTCTGCACGCCGCGCTCTCCCTCGCTCGCACCGCCATCGAAGCGGGGCACATCGACCTGCTCGATGTGCCCGATGTCCTGCTGGCCCTCCGCTCAAAGTCCTGGCGCCATTTCGAGGAATCTGGCCGGATCAGTCGTGGCGCCCCCTACGAAGCCGGGCGCGCCGCATGATTGCGGGATTCACCAAGATTGAATCAGCCCTGCTCGACTCACTCGAGCGTGAGCGCGCCTTGCTCCATCAGCGCGACTTGGTCAACGGGATGGTCCTGCATGAAATTGCCAATGCGGTGACAGTCGTCGCCGGTGGTTTGGACCTGATCAAACATGCGACGCAGGGATCGCCCACCTACGCGTTTGCGCTGGAGCGGGTCGGCGGCGGCGTGAAGGTCATGTCCGAGATGATTCGGGGCCTGCGCGTGCTGCAGGAGGGCGTGGGGGAGTTGCCGACGTTTCAGCGCGGCAATCTCGGTGCCTTCGTCCAAAGCGTAGCGACTGACCCCGTGCTGGTGGCGGAATACGCGGCCAGTCGGGTGCTGGTCGTCAACCGCGACGAAGATCCGCATCCTCTCTTTTGCTCCACGCTGCTCCGCCATGCCCTCGCCAACCTCGTGCGCAACGCCCTCAATTACAGTCCACCGCACAGCCCGGTCACCGTCACGATCGGCGCCCGCGCCGAACGACGCTGGATTCACGTTCTCAATCGCGGCGCCAAGCTGAGCCCGGCGGTAGCCGAGCATCTTTTCGAGCCGGGCCGGAAGAGCGCGAAAGGCGGCATGGGCTTCGGCTTGCACATCACCCAGGCCTGCGCGTTGCGCATGGGTGGCCGGGTCGTCTTCGGCTCCACCGGCTCGGCGACTGTTTTCTCGCTTCTGCTCCCTCACGAGACGACGGCGCTCCACCCGGACATCCTCTCCTCCACCCATTCGGAGCCCATCCCGGCCAACCCTGAGGCCGGTCAATCGAGCCGTGCCCACGCGCACCCAGGCTGGTTGATTCCGCACACCTTGAGTTTCTGACCGCCGGTCACCCACCTGGAGCCGGAAATTCCACCCCGGACCGGAGGCCATCCTGACCCGACCTCGCTACTTCAGCACCTGGAACATGCTCGTGTAGTCGTCGGTCCACAACGGAATGTCGCGACGCACCGCGATCGCGGAGCTGGCCGCGACGCGCAGGAGATCGCGGTTCATGAACTCCTGATTCTTGCTCAACACCATCCACGAAGCTCCGTAAAGCCACCAACCGCCATCGTCCACTTCGTCGGCGGCGCCGTCCCCGCTGTCGATGTGATAGGATTGAAATCCAAAAACCCGCGCCGCATTTTCGATCACGGGCCGGAGGTCAAGATACCGGTTCGAGATGTTGACCAAGATCACGCCGTCCGGCTTCAGGTGGCGCTGGTAGATCTCAAACGCCTCCTTGGTCAGCAGGTGCACCGGCACCGCGTCGCTGCTGAACGCATCCATGATCAAGAAATCGAAATTCTGCGGCGGCTCGTTCTCCAGCGAGAGCCGCCCGTCACCCATCACGATCTCCACCTTGGCCTGGCTGCGCGCCAGATAAGTGAAGGGCCGCGCGGCGAGGTCCGTCACCTGGGGATCAATTTCATAGATGCGGTACGTATCGCCCGGTTTGCCGTAGGCGGTGACCGTGCCCACGCCGAGGCCGATCAGCCCCACCCGCTGGTTCTGCTGCCGTGGAAATTGACGCAAGGCGAGGCCGAGACCCGTGGCGGGGCCGAAATAAGAGGTGATCATCGACGCCCGGTCGGCCGACGCGAACTGCAGGCCATGGGTGATCCGGCCGTGCTGCAGCAAATAATAATGCCCGTCCGGATTCTCCTTGTCGTATTCGAACACCGACAGGACGCCGTAGAAATTTCGCGCGCTGGCGACGGCTCCGCGCGCCGCCTCGCGAATCTGCGTGCCCAGCGTCGTCACCAGCGCGACCCACCCCAGGGCGAGCAGGCCGCAGGTCAGTGCGTGCCAGTTGGCGGGGCGCGGATGCCGGCGACGGACGAAAAATCCGCCGAGCAGGAGCAGCCCGGCCGCCAACCACCACGCCCAGCGCCAACGCTCGAGGTCCGACCCGGTTGGGTAAGACGAGTTCGCCACCCACGAGAAGGAGCCGCTCCGCCCCAGCCACGCCAATCCGGCGACGATTCCCTGGTCCGCACCGTAGACGCCCGCCACCGCCAGCAGGCCAAACAGGATCCGCCACCGGGTCGGCGTGAGGGCCGCCCGGCCCGTCGCCGAGATCACCACCAGGAGCAGCGCGGTCAGCGCCAGGCTGAGATGCAGCTCGTAGTAGTTGTTGAAAACGTACGGGGCGACGAGGGCCACGAACAGGCCGCCAACCGCACCGCCGGCGGCGATCAGCAGGTAAAACGACGTCAGGTATTTCGGGTCCGGCTTCAGGTGGTAAAGCTCGCCGTGGCAAATCATGCAGCCGACAAACATCGTCGCGGAGTAGATGATGACCTGCCGGACGATGTCCATGTCCGCCCCTTGGAACAGCGCCTGGCAGACCGCCAGCATGACGCCCACCAACGCCAGCGTGTAGTAAAACCTCGAATACCAGCGCGGATTGTCAAAGGAGATGATGAACGACAGCAGGTAGAGCGCCAGCGGCAGGACCCACAGAAACGGGATGACCGCGACGTCCTGGCACATCTTGTTGGTGACGGCGAGCAGCAGGATGGAGGCCCCGGCGGGGAGGCAGAGCCAGAGCAGTCGTTGCGACCCGGTGGGCGGGGCGGCCGCGGCGGCGGCACTTTCCTCCGGCACCACCTCGGACGGGGACTGTCGCCACAAACGCCAGGCGCAAAAACCACAGCCCAACGCATAGACCACCAGGCCCCAGGACCAGAACCGCGCCTGGGCCTGGCGCGTGAAGTTGGTTTCGAAATAAAACGGATAGCTGATCAACGCGAGCAGCGAGCCGACATTGGACAGGGCGTAGAGCCGGTAAGGCGACACCCCGGGCGTCAGGCGACGAAACCACTCCTGCATCAACGGTCCGGTCGCCGCCAGGACGACGTAGGGCAGGCCGAGGCTGACCAGGAGCAACGCGAGAATGTGCCAGGTTGGATCCCCGCTCGCGTGGGTCTTCCAGCTGTCGCCCGGCGTGATGGGCAGCGTGGCCAGCGCGGCCGCGAGCAGGACCAGATGCACGACCGCCTGCGTCCGGGGTTTCAGGTGACGGCTGACGGTGTGCGCATACGCATAACCGCCGAGCAGCAGCATCTGAAAAAACAGCATGCACGTCGTCCACACGCCGGGGCCGCCCCCAAACCACGGCAAGATGTATTTGCCGATCAGCGGTTGGATCTGAAATAGCAGGAAAGCACCGGTAAAGATGGTAAGGGCAAAAGCAGGCATGGAAAACGAAGGGGCGACACCTTGCCGCGGAGATGGGAAGCGGAAAAGCAGCGCCCGTGGATAACGAAGCCGCCCGGCCCGCGCCGCAAACACAAATCACGATCGGGGCGCCCCACCGGCCTGGCCGCGTGGCGAAATGTTCAGGCTAGCCACGGCCGCGGGAAATCTCCCTGCTCTTCCCTGGCCCGCTGTCGGGGCCGCCAGTCCGGCCCGGACTGGGAACACTCATCCATCATCGCCATCACCATGAAAAAAATCTCCTTCGCCATTGCCGGACTCAGCGCCGCGCTGCTCACCGCCGGCTACCTGCTGGGCCAGGCCGGGGCCACTCCCGCCGGAACCGCCGCCAAATCACAGAAACTGGTGCGGGTTTCCTCGCTCAAAACGGTGGAGGCCAACCGGGAGTTTCAGGCCAACGTCCAAAAGGTGCAGACCCAGCGCCAGGCGGCGGTCGAGCTCACGGCGGCGTTGGAAAAAGAAACCAACGCGACCAAGAAAAAAGATCTGAAGGCCCAACTCGACGCACTGCTGGTGACGTTAAACGACAACAACGACAAGATGCGCAAGGCCTACGGATTCTCGCTCGACCGGAATTACACCCTCGTGGTCGAAACCGCCCACGTTTACATGTTCGTGACCGACGAGGAAGCCGCCAAAGTCGAACAGGCCGAAAAGGCCAAGAAATAGTCGGGGTCCGGCGTCCGGGAGGAGAACCGCGGACGGACGGCCATTTCGCGGACGCGACGCAGGCGGCGGCGGTCGCGGCGAAACCGCGGCCAGCGTCCTGGGTTACGGGCCCGGGCCCGACGCCGGCCGACCGCACCGCCCACGCGGTTCCGGGTTTTGCGCCGACGGCGCGGCGCAACTCCGGCGCGGGTGCGCACGACGGCGACATAATCCGCCGGGTCCGCGCCGACCGGAAGGTTGTAGGTCACGCTCCACGCGGCCGTCGACGCGGTGTAATCAGTCTGCCAGTACGCCCGGGCGGGATCCCCCTGGATCACGCGCTCCCGGCCGGCGCCGGTGAGGCGAAAAAGTTCCAGGCCATCGTGCCCCCCCAGGCTCGAAAAACGCACCGGGACCCAGCCCAAACCTCCGGCCAGCCGGAAGGGAAGGTCACCCGCGGTCTCCACCGGGAGGTTCAGCGGGAAATCCCGCACGGTCGTCCCGTTGCCCAACCGGATCGCAGGGCGATTGGCGGCCGCCTCGCGCTGCACCAAGTTCCACGTGTTCGCCCCGGCGGCGAGCGCCGTGCGGAAGGATTCGTCGGGACCGTAATAACGCCCGGCCGTCAGCGGCAGCACCACCAGTTCGAGCAGCATCTCGACGAGGTCTCCCGCCTCCAGCGTCGTCACATCGGGCGGTGGCACGAGCTCCGCCGCCAGCCGCGGCTTCGCGCCCCGGCTGCCGACCGCGGCAAAATACGGTGCCACGACCGGCCGGCCGCCCAGCACGGCCCGCCATTCACGCACGACCAGCCCTCGACCGCCCTGCCCCACCCGCTCGGCGTCCCGCCGCGGCTGGCCATGGAGCGAGATCCACGGTTGCTCGCCCCGCGCTTCGTACGCGGGCAACAGTCGCACGCCCGGTTTCGCCTCCAGACGCGATTCGGCCACCAAGCCGGCGGCGTCGCCCCAGGCAATCAGGGGCGAGTCGGTCTCGTTGTAGAATTCCGCGCCGAGCTGGAACAACGCGAGGTGCGCGAAGGCCACCCGACGCGACACTTCGTAACGGACACGCAAATACACGCGCACGTAATCATCGGTCCGCGGCAGGAGCACTTCCACCCGGCTGCGCACCGCCGCATCGGCCGAAACCTCCTCGTAGACCAGGTGCGCCAGGTTTGGACCAGGACTGACATGCCGGGTGACATGGCGTTTGAACGGCACATAGCGGCCGTCCGGGCCGATCCGCACCATCGTATCGCCGCCCCCGAGATTGCTGGTCCAGGCCCAGCGTTCGTCCTTCGCAAATCCGCGCTGAAACAGCGGACGGAAATCCGTGAGCAGCGCGCGGCGCATCACCCGACCCGGCTGAAAGCAAAAGGACTCGCCGAAGCCGCCGAGGGCCATCTGCTCCCAGAAGCCGTTGTCGCCCCACCCGACGAGCGACAATTGCGCCCCGGACGCTGTCGGCACGCCGCCCCAGCGCGCAAAGGTGGTGCCGTAATGGAAGGTCATCCGTGAGTTCGCCGGGAGCTGGAGCCAGGTGCGGCCGTGCATCCACTGGCCCGCGTAGGGCAGTTCGACTCCGGGCTTCGCCACATGCCAGTTCTTCGAAATCTGCACCGGGATGCCGGTTGGCCGGCCCTGGTCGTCCAAGAGCATCGGCACATAATTGATGATGGACTTGAGGGGCACGTAATCAAATTGCAGACCGATCCTCCGGGGCAGGTCCGACCCGTTTTCCAGCGTGACCGCGTAGTCCTCCCACGCATCGAGCCGGGCTGCCGGATAGTTTCCTTCCGCGGGAGGCTCCCAAGGGGGAGCCTGCAACGTGACCGCGAACGCCGCCTCCTCGGGGTTCCAGCGAACCACCGCCCGGCCGGCCGGATCCACCGCCTGCACGCGAAGATCGAGGGCGCCGGAATCGCTGGTGGCGGAGTCCGGTTCGCCGACGGGCAGCGCCAGTGTCAGACGATGGTCGACTCGCGTGGCCCACGCCGTCGCCGGTTGTTCGGCCCGCTCGCGCGTCCCAACCGTCGTCACGAGGCGCATCCGGATCGTCGCGTCGCCCAGCGTGTCGTTCGGCCGGGTGACCAAGGTAAACGCGAGCCGATCCGGCCAGGCCGAGATTTCCAGAGTCGCGCTGACCGGCAGCAATTGCCCGGCGGAGTCGCGGAACTCAAGTTCGTGCAGCGTGAATTTTTGAAAGAAGCGGCCGCTTTCGATTATGCGGACCGGAAATTCCAGCGGCGGTTTCGGCAGGCCGTTGGCGTTCAGGGCGGTGGCGCGCCGGCCGGTGCAAACGTAGTCTGTATCCGCGGAACGGATCACCAGCTGCAACTCCGCCGCTGGCAGGGCCCCGGCCGTGAGCGCCGACTGCGTGGCGAGTTCCTCGCTCTGCGGAACCGCCGGGCACATGAAGCCGGTGATCGCAATCTTCTCGGTATCGAATTCCGCCGAAAAATAACCCGTATGCAGGCGCAGGAAACGCCGGGCGGACGAGTACCGTGCGGCGGCCGCATCTTCGGCGCGGTACTGGGTGAGGTAGGGCGGCCCCTCGCGCCAGCTCAGCAGCGTGTGGTCGCCCACGCGGGGCATCGCGCTCGCGATGGGTGCGACGCGGGGCGCCGCCCACACCCCCACACCCACGAGGGCGAAGAGGACCGCAAGGCACCACCGAACCGCGTCGGGGCGGCGGCGGGCGGCTGGAATGGGACGACGGGCGATGATGATTTCATCAAATCACCCCGTGGCAGCGACGTGAAGGATTTTCGAGCCAGACTTTCATTGGGCCGGAGCCGCGATCGATGTGGACGTGCGCAGGTTCGTTACCCTCCAGCGCGTACGCGTGGAACCGAAACCCACGGATGCGCCGGAAGGTGGGCAGGGAGACGACGCCAAAGACCACGGCGCGTTGGGGACCACGCGCCCCACCCTACTGGCACGCCTCGCACTCGCCCCCGTTGCGCATGGCCTCGATCGAACAGGCCGTTTTCTCCGCGGCGGAATATTCCTTCTTGGGCGCCGCCGCCAGCGACGGCGGAGGCGCGATCCCACCAGCCTCCGCCGAAAACGGCGCGGTGGTGTGGAGTGGATCGTGGGAGCCGCCGGCGTCGCCGGAGTTTTGCCCGCCGTGCTGGCCTTCCTTCACGGCACCGCGGACTTCCTTCTTCATCGCCACCGTCGCCTTCTCGATATTCGAGGCGCCGAGCGAGCGGAGATAATAGGTCGTCTTGAGACCGGCGTGCCAGGCGCTGCGATACATGTGGCTCAGGGTTTTCAGGTCGGGTGTCTTGATCAACAGATTCACCGACTGAGCCTGATCGATCCACTTCTGGCGGCGGGCGGCGGCCTCCACGATCCACTTGGGATCGATATCGAAGGCCGTCAGGTATTTCACCTTCAGGTCGTTCGGGATGCGCTCGATGTCCTTCAACTCGCCGTCAAAATATTTCAGGTTGTCGATCATGTCCTGATCCCACAGGCCACGCGCCTTGAGATCCTTCACCAGAAACGGATTCAACACGATGAACTCGCCCGAGAGGTTCGATTTCACGAACAGGTTCTTGTAGGTGGGCTCGATGCAGGGCGACGTGGCCGTGATGTTCGAGATCGTGGCGGTAGGCGCGATCGCGAGGACGTTGCTGTTGCGCATGCCCTGCTTCGCGATCTTGGCCCGCACGGGCGCCCAATCCATCCGGCCGCCGCGCGGGACCTCGACTTCGACGCCGCGCTCCTTTTCGAGGAGGTCGAGCGTATCCTGCGGGAGCAGCCCGCGGTCCCACTTGGATCCCTTGTAACTGGAGTAGGCGCCGCGCTCGGCGGCGAGGTCGGAGCTGGCTTCGTAGGCGTAGAACGCGATGGCTTCCATCGCCTCGTCGTTGAACTCGACGGCCTCGGGCGACGCAAAGGCATGGCCGCGCAGATAGAGCGCGTGCGCGAGCCCCATCACCCCGAGGCCGATGGGCCGATGGCGGAGGTTGGAGGTCTTCGCGGAGACTGTCGGGTAGAAATTGATGTCGATCACGTTGTCGAGCGCCCGCACCGCCAGGCGGATGGTCTCGCGGAGTTTCGCGTGGTCGAGCGAGCCATCGGGCTGGAGATGCGAATCGAGGATGACCGAGCCGAGATTGCACACCGCAGTCTCATCGTTGGAGGTGTTGAGGGTG
>SXSC01000077.1 GCA_005792355.1 Opitutaceae bacterium | reverse complement strand
TCGCGGCGTTCGCCGGTGCGCGGATCGAACCACTGCGCGGCCAGCTTCGGGCCCTTGAGCAAAAACGTGCGAATCGTCGCCGGTTTGCCGGACGGGAAATAGATCAGCGCGTAACGCGAGTCCGGCGCGCGGCAGGCGGCCGCATAATCGGAGCCGGTGGCATTTGGCGGCACGACGAGCGAAGTGTCCGGGATCCGGTCGAAGTAGTTTCCCGACTCGATGAGCGTGCGCGCGTGGCCCATCTGGCCGGCGCCGGGAAGCTGGAGCGCCTCGTGCCAGGGCCGGTCGGCGCCGGCCAAGGGCTCTCGTCCGGGCGCCCACATCTGCCAGACCTCGTTGCCGCCATAGGTGTGGCCGAACGCGCCGCTGAACAGCGCCCAGTAACAGAAACGCCGGGCGTGGATCGCCTCGAGCCGGCCATTGGCCACGGAGAACGCGTGCGGGTGGTTCTCGTAACCCGGTTCCCCGTCGAGCACAGGTTTCACCGGCGTGCGGCAATACTCGGCGAGCACCGACGTGTGGTTGTCCCGGTCGCGGGTATGGCCGGTCTGCACCATGTTGAAGTCGAGCCAGGGCGCGTCGTGAAACCAGATGGCCGAGCTATACTGGCCGGTCGGATGGAATGTGATCAGATGCCGGCTCTGGTCGCCCTCTTTCAATCCGCGCGCCATCGCCTCGAGGATGCGCCGCTCCTCGTCATCGCCGACGAACTTATCGCCGCCCAGAATCCAGACGAGGCCGGCGTCGCGATACCGGCGGCCGAGCCACTTGCCATAGGTCCGCGCGTTGTCGGGATTGAAGACGAGCGGGCCTTTGCCGCCTTTCTTGCGCCACTTGTCCCCCCACGTTGGAAGAAAACCGAGGCGCAGGCCGAGTTCGTTCGCGCGGCGCACGATGAAATCCACGTGGTCCCAATAGTCGTTGTCCGGCCCGTCCTTCACGTCGGGCCGCTTGGGGTCGTTGTCCACGAGTGGGCGATGGCCATAAGCGTTGGGTGTGTTGAGCCCGTCGAGTTCGGCCAGCGCCACCGCTTGAATGACGGTGAACCCTTTCGTCGCCCGGTCTTCGAGGTAACGCGTGGCCTCCTCCCGGTTCAGGCGGTGGAACAATTCCCAGGCCGTGTCGCCCAGCCAGAAGAACGGTTTGCCGTCCGCGGTGACGAGGAAGCGGCGGTTGTCGCTGACCTTCAACCGGGGCATCGGGTCGCCTGCGACAGAAGGCACCGCGCCGAGCGCCAGCAGCGCAACCAGAAGCGCCGCGGTCCTGCAGCGGACGAACAAGGTGAGTGTTGTTTTCATGTGAGATGATGAGACCAAGGACCTGCCCACTCGGGCAACGGGACGCCGTGAACCGGGAATAGTGCTTCCCCTCTGTGTCCTCCAAAACTCTGCGCTAAAATCGCCGGTGGCCTTCACGGAATTAAGCACAGAGATTGGGAGGACACAGAGATGGGGTGGATCATTTCACCTCCAGCACCAAGACCCAGTCGCTCTCGCCCGCCGCGTTCTTGCCGGGTGGAGTCGGTCACCGGTAAAGGGTCATGCTGTGACTGCTGACAAACTCCATGTGGCGCAGCCAGGAGTTCCGCTCGCCACGTGAATTGCTGGGAGAGGAGACCTGCTGAGATCATGCATCAGCGTTTGTCGAAAGTTCGGAACTCGTTGCGAGTGGTTTGTCATCGGTCAAGGCATGACCCGATTGCTCGATTGCGCATCAATACGTGAAGTCCAGCGTGAGGCGGTAGGTGCGCGGGTCGTGCCATAGCAGGTGACCGCGCTCATCCGCGTTGCCCGCCACATTCATCACTTCCGTGGTCCCGGAGTTGAACACGTTGCGAACGTTCAACTGGGTGCGCAGCGTGAAGCGCTGGAAGCGGTGCGAGTAGGCGAGGTTGACGTCGGTATCCATGCGCGACTCGCCATAGTTAAGGACGACATTGCTCTTGGCGTCGAAGGAGCGGTCGATGATCGGTTTGCCGCGCCAGCGGAATGAGCCGCCGGCCGTCCAGCCCTTGAGGAAGGAGTCGCGATCGAAGGTGTAGTTGGCGACGAAATTGAAACTGTCGCGGCGATGGCGGCGCGGGGGCAGGCCATCCTGGAACCAGATATCGTTTGCCCAGTTCACCCGGCTGATCCAATCGGCGAGGCCAACGGTGCCGGTGGCGACGGGTTGCGCCGCGCGGCTGTTGAGGGCATACGCGGGGTCGATGCCGCCGCCGTGGGCTTCGAGAAAGGTGAGCGGGCGGCCAAGATCCGGGACGCTGAAGGCGGGAGCGGTGTTGTTGGTGACGCCGGCGGGCAGCGCCTCACCGGCGACCTGCCGCCAGCCGGCGGCCCACTTGGACCATTCGGGGAGCAATTTGCCCAAGAGGAAACTCTTGGCGTAGGGGCCGTGGTTGGACGTCTGGAGATCGGTGCGGGCGGCGTTGAAATGGAGGCGAAGATTCTTGGTGAGATTGGCCGTGAGTTCGAACTCCTTGCCTTTGCTGGCGAGGGTAACTGTGTCCTGCCAGCCGGTGTAGTCGGTGCGGCGGAGCAGATCGCGCGCGACGAACTGCGTGGACTGGTCGAACCAGCCGTGGAGAAAGGTGCGGGCACCGACGTCGTTCGTCTCGAAACGGCCGAAGCTGCCCTGGATGCGGTCGTTGAAGAGGCGGAAGCGGACGCCCATGTCCTTGCCCTCGCCGACGCGGGGTGGAAAGGTAAGCTCGCGGTCAACCAAGCCGAGCGGGAGGGAGCCGCTTTGATTAACGAAGCTCTCGGATTGGTTGTAGTAGATGCGCACGGGACTCTTGGCGGACCAGCCGAGCGTGGCGCCTTTGGTGCGGGTGCGGTCCTTGGCGACAAACTGCCAGTCGGACAGCTTGAAGTCCACCCACTCGCGGCGGCGCTTGAAGAGCGGCTCGGTGGTGACCACGTCGCGAGTTCCGTTGAGCGCCGCGCGGCGTTGAAGTTCGTCGTGGCGGGCACCGAAGACGGTGCTGAGGCGGCCGTCAAAGAAGTTGCCCACGTGCACAAGTTGGCGGCTGAGCAGGAGGGTTTCGGAGTGGTTAAGCGTGCCCTGCCGCCAACCCACGTCGGCGCCCCCGGCGGCAGCGGTGGCAGCGATGCCGGCGGGATCGAAGCGGGTGAAGCGCTCGCCGTCGCCGTCCTTGATATGGCGGCGGAAGAGCAGCTGACCGTTGGTCGGAATGTCGTCGAAGCTGAAGCCAATCTGGTGACTGATGGACTGGCGGCGGGAGGCAAGAGCGGCGAGCTGGTGGCGACCCCACCATTTGCCGAGGTCGCGCTCGTAGGAGACGGTGAGGCGGGGCTCGTAGATCTTGTTGTTAAACTTGGTGAACTGGTAGGCATGCTCGACGAAGTATTCGCCGAAGCGCGGGTTGGCCACGGTGCCGATGAAGCTGCGGGGATCACGATAGATCTCGAAGCCATCCACGGTGTAGTAGCTGTGGGTATCCTCCTGCTTGTTGAAGGCGGCCTCGATGAAAAGGTCGCGGAAGAGGCGCTGCTCAAGCATGACGGTGTAGTTTTCGACATCGGAGTCGTTGTGGTTACCCGAGCCGTAGAAATTCATGCTGCGGGGCACGAGACGCTCGTCGGTGAAGCTGGTGCCAGAGGGGCCGCTGGTGCGGATGACGTTGGTGCTGAGGAAATAGGTGCCGGCGGCCTGATCGAGAATCCGGCGGTTGGCGGTCATGGTCGTGGTGCCCGTGATGCCGGTGAGGTTGCCGCTGGCGGGGATGCCGATGCCATTCCAGTCCGAGACGCGGTCCTTGAGCGGAAACTTGGAGCCGATCACGCGCTCGAGGTTGAGCTTCTCCATCTCGGCGCGGAGGGTCGTGGTCGCGGACGGCGAGTGCAGGAGCTGCCACGTGCCGGCGGCGTGGAGGCCCTGCTTTTTGTAGAAGGCGTGGTTCATCCAGTCGCCTTCGTCGTGGTTGAGGAGATTGATGCGGAAGGCGGCCTTGCGGTTGAGGAAGGTGCGATTCACGTCGATCTGCGCACGGTAGAGATCGAAGTCACCCACGCGGAGCTGCACCGCCGTGCGGTCGCGATCGGTGAGGGCGCGCTTGGTGGTGGAATTGATGACACCGCCCTGGCCGCCGAGACCGAAGAGGATGTTGTTGGGGCCGCGGGAGAAATCGAGGCGCTAGAGATTGTAGCCGTCGCCGTTGACCGTCCAGACGAAGTAATTGCGCGCGGTCGCGGCGCTGAGCCCGCGGACCTCGACGGAGTTGTCGGAGAAAATGTTGGCGCGGAAATTCGGAGACTGGCCGGGCTGCTCCTGGCCGACGGTGTTGAGGGCGTAGCGGTAGGCTTCGACGAGATCGTTGGCGGCGATGTCATTGAGGAAGTCGCGGGTGAACACGCTCGTGACGCTGGGCGTGGTGTAGAGCGGGGTGTTGACGCGGCTGCCGGAGAGCGTGTTGGTGGCGATGTAGCCTTCGTCCTTCGCGGCGTTCACCTGAAAGGGCGAGAGCTGGACGGCGGAGTCGGTGGCCCCCGCCGCGGGGGCGGACGGCGAGGGTTGGGCTGAGAGCAGGGTGGCGGTGAGCCATCCGGAAAGGACGGCGAGCAGGGTGCGCGAGGACTTCATGGGCATCTTGTGTGGGTTTGTTTGCGGATCGGAAACTGGTCCGACCTCCCTGGTGCGCGGTGCGGTCTCGGCGGTGCGCTTGCGGCTGACGACGAGGGCGCCGGTGGCGGCGTCCTGCGCGGCCTCGAGGGCCGAGCCGGCGAGCATCCGCTCCAGCGCCTCGCGCGGCGTGAACTCGCCGCGGACAGCGTTCGTCGTCTCGCCACGCACGCGCTCGACCAGATAGACGATCGGCGTGCCGGCGGTGGCCGCGAATTGCTTGAGCGTCGTCGCGGCGTCGCCGCGGGGGAGGTTGAAGCTCCGCTTCCCCGCCTCAGCCGTCGCTCCCGCCGCCGACACCGCGGCCGTCATCGCACAGCAAAGTGCGGCGACAGCGTGGGGAGCGGGAACGAGGAGCGAAGACATGCGGAGCAGCAGAACTACTCCAGTAACGCAGCGCCGGGCGAAAGGGCATGGTCGCGACGGAACAATTTCTCCGAGGCCGCGAAACGCGCCGGAGAATTTCAGATGGATCGCCACTTCGCTTCGCTTCCTGCGATGATAAATGTGCCCATGACTCAACGCGCGCGGCGGAGATGTATTTCGGTTTCGCCGCGGCGCTCGCCGATGATTTCGCCGTCGCGCTCGAGGAGGCGCACGAAGACCTCGGCTTCGTCGAGCGCGAAAGTCCCGCCGATGCGGCGCGCGCCGAGTTCGGCCTCGGCGAGGAAGAGTTGGACGCGGCTGCGGGCGTTGAACCGCGCGATCACGTCGGCCAGCGAGGCGTCGGCGAAATCGGCCAGATGGCTCTGCCAGGCGAAGGCGGCGCGCAGGGCGGCGGGTTCGACGTGCTCGACGGCAGGGAGCGGGGCGTGTTTTGGCAGAAAGATGCGCTGGCCGGCGGAGAGGAGGGGCGCGGATTCGGCGGAGGAGGACGCGGGGCCGGATTGGCCGATGCGGACCTTGCCCTCGGTGACGGTGACCTCGACGCCGCCGTCGGAAGTGTAGCGGACATTGAAGGCGGTGCCGACGGCGCGGACGGCGATGGGGCCGGCGCTCACAATAAAGGGGCGCGTGCGATCATGGGCGACGGCGAAGTGGGCTTCGCCGGACTCGAGGTGCACGCGGCGCTCGGCGGCGGTGAACTGCACGCGCACGGCGCTCGCGGCGTTGAGCTCGAGGGTGGAGCCATCGTCGAGGCGCGCGCGTTCGTAGCCAGCCACGGTCGTGGTGTAGCGAATCTCGTCCGGAGAGCGCAGCGCGCGCCAGCCGACCAACGAACCGAGCGCGAGCGCGGCTGCGACGCCACCCCACCCCAACACGCGCGGCCAGCGTCGCGCACGGTGCGCGGGTGCGGCCACTGCTGCACGCGCCGGCGGAAACGGCACGACCGAGGCGGTGCGGCCAAACTCCGTGTTCAGCTCCGCGCGAAATGCGGGCATCTCGCCGAGCAGCCCGAGCGTCTGCTCCAGCCGTGCGACCGTCGCCGCGTGCCGTGGATCGGCGCGCAGCCATTGGGCAAACTCCCGCTCGCGCTCGGCGGAAAAACCGTCGTCGCGTTCGGCGAGCCACGCGATCGCGGTGTCTTCGAGGGCGGTGTCGTGCGGATGCGGCTTCAAGAGGCCTCCTTGGTTGCGGCGGGCGGCATATCGACGAGGCCGTGCGCTTCGAAGTAGCGCGCGCAGTCGCGCACGCCTTTCAACAAGTGCCCCTTCACCGTGCCGAGGGAGATGCCGAGGCGTGCGGCGATTTCTTTGCCCGAGCAGCCGTCGAGGTAGCGGAGGAGCATCACTTCGCGGCAGCGTTCGGGGAGCGCGCGCAACGCCTCCGTGAGCGTCTCGCGGCGTTGGCACCGCTCCATCGTCTCGACGACGCCGGGCGCCTCGTCGAGCGGTGGCAGCTCGATCACGTCGTCGAGACTCTCCAGCGGCTGGACGCTGCGCCGCCGAAAGAGATCGATGGCGGCGTTGCGTGCGGTGGTGAAGAGAAAGGCCTTCGGATGCGCGAGCCGGGCGGGGTCGTCGACGCGGAGGACGCGCACGTAGGTCTCCTGCACAAGGTCATCGTGGTCGGGCAACGTGGGGAAACGCTTCGAGAGATAGGCGCGGAGAGCGGGCTCGTGGGGGTGCACGTGCTCGGAGAACCAGCGGGCCTGTTCGGCGGAAGACATGGGGGGCGGCAAATCCGGTTGAGCCGGCGGTTGAGAAGGGTTTTTATCATCCGGTGCGCGGCAGGTGTCGAGTGGGATTACGCGTGAAGACTGGACGAAGAAGTTATTTTATGATGGGACCAGGTCCAAATCGATGAAGCTTCGTCTAGGGGCAGGCGGAGTCGAAGGCACAGCGCCGCGATTTTTGGTTTGCGAATGAAACGCGACGAGGGCGTCGCGTCCCCATGAAACATCCGGCCTGAGGCGGCCGTCAGCGCGCCTGCAGGTAGCCGGTTTGGCCGAAGCGGAAGAGCGGGGAGTCGGTGCGGGCAGCGCGGAGGAGGGCGCCGAGGGCTTAGACGCGCTGGGATGGCGGGCGGCGAGATCGGTGGTTTCGCGCGGGTCGGTGGCGAGGGAGAGTCCGATGGCCGGGAGTAACGCCGGAATGCAGCGGAGCGCGGTCACAATGGCGGCCGCGGACGCGGAGGCGGGTATGGTGCGGCGGTTCATGGGTGGGCCAAGTGTGAAAGCCGGTTGCGGCGAAAAATCGAGCAGAGGAAGGGTTGATCGGTTTAGATGTGCGCACGGCTCGCGGCCCGAATCGCCGCAACTGCCGCATCACGCGCGCAGGGCGGCGAGCGCATCCCGCAGAGAAAGCGCCTCGACGCCATCGCCGAGGCCGTAGGATTCCTCGCCGGCATTCTTCGCCCAAGGCTGCAGGCGGCGCACCAACAGCAGAGGTCGACCATGAGGTCGAGGTAGCGGCCCACGGTCTGGCCGCTGACGCCGTTTCGGGCCCCGGAGTCTTTGGTGGCCGAGGACACGTTCCAAATGCGTTCAGTGTCTGGTACGGCATTTCCGCCGATCCGCCAGGGGCGGCGTTGAGTTTAGGCGGCCGCTGCCGCCGCATGCAGCTTACGTGGACGTCCACCGCGGGCACCGTTGCGTTTGGCCGCAAGTCGCTTCGCTTTGGTTCGGGCGCTTCCCCCGCGACTTCCGAGGATGACTGCCGCGTGGTTTTTTGGTGCCGGCGGCGACTCCCCGGCTTCAGCGTAGGTAGCGAGGGCGAGTTGCAGTGCGGTTTGGATTTCACGGACCGCTTCTTCGCGAGACTCGCCGTGAGCCATGATGCCAGGTAAGGCGAGAACTTGAGCGACAAAGCACTCGTCGCCCGGCTCCGGGCTGTACCAGATGCGTACCTCGTAGTCATTAGGGTTCGGTTTCATGGTTGGTATTTTTTGAGTTGGTCTCGTACTTGGCGCACTTGATAGCTCTTCGCCATTCCACCCGCATCTTGCAGGTTGATGAGGTCTCTTCCCTGCAACCGGAAAACCCGATGACTACCGCCGCCTTGACTTGCGGTGTAGCCAAGGCGGCTCAGTAGCACGCACAGATCGTTGTAGCGGATATTGGCGTCGGCCGTCCCGCCCATGACCTTTGCCAGTGTCTTTTTCCAAGAACTCATCGCGCACCCCTTGAAACCGAAGCGGTTAGGTTAGGCGAGGAGAATCCGTGCGAACTTGTGGTCTATCCCACAGTCGAGGTCGGCGCGTGGCTTTCTCTCGCCAGCACTCGGCAGACCGTGCTTGGTGGAGCATGGGTTTCCCGGGCAATCGCCCGCCCTGTTGAAGCTGGCCGAAATCACGGACTTCGACCTTTACGTCAGCACCGGCGCTGAGACCGGCGGACCGCCGGCCGCTTGCGGAGTGGATTGCGCCAGCAGTGCCGCGCAGTTCGCGAAAAGAGAGAAACCATGGATTGCGGGGCGAAGCGGGCGGTGCTGGCCCAGGGTGGCGACGGGGGTTGGGACAGAGCCGAGAGGTGTGGGATGAGGAGTCATGGGGAGGCGGGGCGAAACGACCGGGAGGCGGAATCGGGAAAACCGGCTCTCACGCACCCGGATCTAAGGTGGGGATCGGGTGAAGTCAGACGGTCGACAAACAGCCTGAAGGTGCAATCGTCATGGATGACGGGAATGTCCTCCCGGGGGCAGCGGGAAGGTGAGGAGAAATTGCGCCGTCGCGACGCTGATGCGAGCCGAAATTGACCATCGCGCCGGCGAACCGCCCGGCCGCCGCGCGTCATCGCCCGCTCGATGACGGAGGGGCGCTTGCCCAAGCGCAGCCGCCATCATGGCGAAAAAACGGCATCCGTTTTCAGGAAATAGTCCGGCGCAGAAAAATGCAGGACCTCCCACAGATTCAGAAAGGCCACAGATAGCAAAGCCCGGAATCCGACCATCTGCGGTCTTTCTGAATCTGCGGGAGGCCAAAACCAGGAACCTGGACCAATCCCATGGCAAAGGAATCGGTGGCAGGGGAATAAAACCCTAATCCGCCAATCATATTGGCCAAAAGATGGCGGGAAGAAGATGCCGGCATCGCGCTTGGACTTTTTACCCCACATTTTTTACCTCCATGCCGGTCTACGGAGAGTGCGGATGCGCGAGGTCGTCGTGCGGCAGACGAGAAACCACGCATGGACACGCTGAAACACGAATTTCAGAGCAAGCCGGCACCGCTTCTCACCAGCCAAGTGGCCGGTTCCCGGGCGTCGTCGCAAATCCGTTTTCAGGAAATAGTCCGGCGCAGAAAAATGCAGGACCTCCCACAGATTCAGAAAGGCCACCGATGCAAAGCCCGGAATCCGACCATCTGCGGTCTTTCTGAATCTGCGGGAGGCCAAAACCAGGAACCAGGACCAATCCCATGGCAAAGGAATCGGTGGCAGGGGAATAAATCCTCAAACCGCCAATCATTTTGGCAAAAATATGGCGGGTAAAAGATGCCGGCATCGCGCTTGGACTTTTTACCCCACATTTTTTTGCCTCCATGCTGGTCGGCGGAGAGTGCGGATGCGCGACGTCGTCGTGCGGCAGACGAGAAACCACGCATGGACAGAGATGGGAGAACGCAGAACGGGATCTGGGAGGGGTTTCAGCGGATGTCGTTTGGGCCCTTCAACTGAGCCAGTAAGATCTTTTTCGTGACCTCGTAGCCCTTCGGATCGCCATTAAGGTTATGGGAAGCACCTTCCACCACTTGCATCTGAATGCGAGGTGAACCATGAGCCACCAACTGTTCGTAGTAGAGGAGGCCTTGGTTCAAGGCCCCCGAGGTGTCGTTTCCTCCAAAGAGCAAAAAGACACTCGTGTTGGGGTGGTGGTAGTTACCTCCGAAAGCCGCGCTGTTTTCCCGAAACTGGGTCGCGAACTTTTTGTCCTGAGCGTGATTTCGAAACGCGATGGCCTCATTTTTTGGGTATCAGATGGCGGGCGCGGCGCTGGATCGGCGTTTCGCACGGTATGCGATTGTGATTGAGATATAGAACGGGAACGCCGGCGGGGATCAGAACAGCGTGAG
>SXSC01000076.1 GCA_005792355.1 Opitutaceae bacterium | reverse complement strand
TGCCCAATGGGAGGGCCTCCCACCAAGGAGCCTCCACCTCTCCGTCGAGAGCGCCCTCAGTTCCTCCGCATTCCTACCAAATCAACAAGACGGATTCTAGTTGGCGCTGATGACGGATTCTAGTTGGCGCTGGACAGCCGTCTCCTACAAAAACTCTTCTACCGTTGCTTCCGGCTTCCGCGGTGCGAGATATCCGGCCTAAAACGACGGATAGGGTTTGGTGGCCGCCTTGCGCGGCATCAGCTCGCCGTACGGGAGCGGCTGCGCCAGGCCGGCGAGCGCGTAGCCAAACAACAGCCGGCGCTGCTCGGGGGAAAGCCCGCGCTGGAACATCGCCATCCGGTAGTGCGTATAGATGACCGATTCGCGGCCAAACGTGTTGAATTCCTCCATCGAGATCGCGTGTTGCCGGAGCAACGTATCCGCATCCATCGGACGCCCCGTCTTCCGGTCCGTCTGCTTTTCCGCCACCGTCGTCAGCCCCAGTCGGATGGCCTTGTAGCGCAGCTCCAGGGCCGCGAAGCGCGCCGCATGTTCCTGCTGAAAATCGAGGGTGGCCTGGCGCCGCGCCTCCGCCTGCCGGACCATGTGCGCGCGCTGCTGCTGTACCCGTTCGTCGGGCGTGGCGCTGAAGGCGGGTGGCGGCACCCGCGCGGCCGCGTAGTCCGTCTGAAAACGGAGTTCGCCAAAGTAAACGTCGCGATCGTCGTTGTAGCTGCGGATGGCATCCATCAGCTGGGTCGGGATCCACGGCGGCGCGGCGGGCGGGCCAGAGGTAAAGCGGCCCGCAAGTTCCACCCGGATGTCGTCCGCCAGCCGTTCGAGGATGCCGAGATGCGGCCATTGCCGGTCGGCCAGCGCCACAAACGCCGCGTTACGCTCCCTGGCCTCCGCCCGATCCTGTGCGGTGATTAGTTCGCGCAGCTCGCGCTTGAGCGCGGATTTCTGGCTGTTGTAGACGCCAATCCGCTCCCGCAACGCGGGGGAAAGATTGGGGGGCAGACGAAAGCGCGAGGTTTCCGGAGAAAAAAACATCGCATCGCTCTCCGTGCGGGCCGACGGCTGGCCCCGCGCCTTGCGGGCGATCGCCTGCAGCTCCATCGCAAGCTCGCGCACCAATCCGCGCTGCTGCGACGTGAGGCCCGGCTGGTAAAACGCCGTCGCCCGCACCACCTGAAACTCACCCTCGACCTCCGCCCAATCATTGCGCCCCTGACCGGCGTCGAGTTTCCACCGCCGCTGCCCGTTCCAGTTAACATCGTTCCGGAGGCCGTCGGTCACGAGCGCCTCGCGCAATTGCTCCGCCTCGATCTCGAGGGCGACCAACTGCGGGGTCTGCGTGGCGGCAAACGCCAGCAACTCGCGCTCGCGCGTGTCATCCGGGGCGTCGCTCGGCGTCACGAATTGATCGAGCAACGCGCTGACCTGCAGCAGACGCTTCGCGTGGTAGGAGCGCACGCGGGCTTCCAGCGCCCGGCTGAGTTCGGGTGCATAGAGGCGCGTGCTCAACGCCGGATAAAATCCATCGCTGACAAAATCCGCCATGCCGTCGGGTGCCAGCACCCGCCGGCCCTGGTAGAAGCGCGCCTGCCCGGGGGGCGTGTTTTCAATCTTCGCGCCAAATACCGGGGGAGGCGGCGGGAAAAACACGATTGGTTCCAGCGGATTGAACAAATCGACCAAACCGGACTGGGCGCGGGCGGCCGCCGTCCACCACAGCAGGCCGCACACCAGCCCGAAGGAGAGACGCGCGGGGATCTGCATGAGGGGAGCGACAACGGTTTTCTTCGCCTCGCGGCAGTTAGTTCGCATTTTTTACAGCGCGGCAACCGCAACCGAAAGGGAAAAGGAAAAACTTTGACCACGGATGACACGGATCAGCACGGATAAAGGCAGTCTTCATCCGGGATTGATCCGTGAAATCCGTGGTTGCTTGCCGGGAGCAAACCCATCGGAAAATCGTCGCGAAGATGAACGAGAGGGATCGATCATACCCTTCTGCGGCACCGGGCCTCATGCCAAGGGATAACTGCCTTCCCCTCGTTCGCGTGAACGTAATCGTTCCTCGTTCTCGTCGGATTGTGAGAACGAGAAAGAGAACGAGGAATGAAAACAATTGGTGCATCCCGAAATCCTTCGGTTCCTGTTTCCGCAGTACGAAAAATCCGGGCTCGGGACCGCCGATCGGAACGAGCCGAACTTCCCGCACCTCGCCGCGTCCGCTCAGGGGCGCATGGCGGCGACAGCTTCCTGCACCGTCTTGAGGCCGAGCCTCGGGACGTTTTTCGGTGCGTCCACGCCGTCCTTCGGGATGACGTCGGCAAACTGACCGGTGTCCCCGAGCTCACGCTGCAGCCGGACGATTTCGGCCTTCAATTCGGTCAGCGTGGCGGCGTGGGCCGGATCGGCGGCGAGGTTTTTCTGCTCGGTCGGATCGCGGACGAGATCGAAGAGTTCCCAGGCATCCTTTTTCCAATAGTGGATGAGTTTGTGCGTGGCGGTGCGGACGCCGTAGTGCGCGCGGGTGTTGTGGTGACCGGGATCGTGATAGTACCGATAATAGGCCGAGGTGCGCCAGCCGGCCGGTTTTTCGCCGCGCAGAATCGGCACGAGGGAACGCCCATGCATTTCGGCCGGGATCTTCACGCCGGCGAATTCGAGAAACGTCGGCGCGAAGTCCGCGTTCAGCGCAAACAGGTCCGTGACCGCGCCCGCCTTGATGCCCGGGCCGCGGGCGAGAAGCGGGATGTGGAGGCCCGGCTCATACATGAAGCGCTTGTCGTACATGCCGAGGTCGCCCAGATACCAGCCGTTGTCGGAACTGTAGATTACGATGGTGTTTTGCGCGAGACCGGTGCGATCGAGGTAGTCGAGGACTTCGCCAACGCCGTCGTCCACGCCCTGCACACAGGCGAGATAGTCCTGCATGTAACGCTGGTATTTCCATTTCACGAGCTCCGGGCCGGTGAGAGTCCGCGCGGTGCCGTCGGCCGAGGTGACAGTGAGCTCCATCGGCTTCGCGCCGAGCCATTGCTGGCGCGCCGGCCCGGGCGCGAGGTCGGCGGGAGGCTCGAGCTTCAAGTCCCGGCGGGTGAGATCGCGCGCGACGGTCTGCCGGTTTTCCGGCAGCGCCGCGGGGCGGGTGGCGTAATCGTCCCAGAGGGTGGACGGTTCGGGGATGACCCGATCTTTGAAGAGCGCCTTGTTTTTGGCGTCGGGCTCCCAGGCGCGGTGCGGCGCCTTTTGATGCAGCATCAGGAAGAACGGTTTGTCCCGGGGCCGCGTATCCAGAAACTCGATCCCCAGCTGGGTCGTGAGGGGAGTGACGTGGCCCGCGAGGTTGACGCGGCCGTGCGGGGTGAGAAAATCGGGATCGTGATAGACGCCCTGCCCCGGGAGGATGATCCAGCGATCGAAACCCGTCGGGTCGCTGCCCAGGTGCCACTTGCCGATCATCCCGGTGTGGTAACCGGCCGCCTGGAGCAGCTTCGCCACGGTCGGCTGGGCGCCGTCGAAGACATTGAAGACCGGCGTGCCGTTGGCGTGGGAATATTTTCCCGTCAGCACCACCGCGCGGCTCGGGGTGCAGATGGAGTTGGTGACAAAGGCGTGGTTGAACCGCGCACCGCCGCGGGCGAGCCGGTCGAGGTGCGGGGTTTGATTCACCTTCGAACCGTAGGCGCTGATCGCATGCTGCGCGTGGTCGTCGGAGAAGATGAAGAGGATGTTGGGCCGGGTCGCCGGCGCGGCGGCGGCGAGCGACAGCAGCAGTTGGAGGCCAACGAGCGGGAGCAGGAGGAGTTTCATGGGAAAGGATCGAACCAGACGCAGCGTGGGCGGAATTGGGACCGACGGAAAGACCGAATGCGGGGGAAGGGCGCAAGGGGTCATGTCGCGACTCGCGAATCTTGTTCCGAAGCTGGACGCGGGGCATGAATTGCGGGCGGGCAATCGGCCGCTGACCTAGAATACGCCATTCCGTCATGACCCCGTCTGGTGCTCGCGATTTTCGATTCTGGCTTTGCGGGGTGAGAGCACCCCGCCTCCATCAAACCCAGCCGAACAATATCACCGCCCGCTGCCGCGCCGGCCGACGCGGTAGATCGCCTGCTCTGTCCGGATGAGCAGGTCGCTTTCGCACACCGCCATCGAAGCCAGGGTTTTTTCCTTCAGGTCGCTGGTCGCGATCACTTGAAAGGTCCGGCCGGCTTTCACCACGGCCGCCTTGCCGAGTTCGTCGATCGCGTAGAGCCGGCCCCCCGCCGCCAGCAGCGAGGCCGAACACGCTCCCAGCAGTCGCTCCTCATAGTGCACCGCGCCCGTCTTCGCATCCAGGCACGACAGCACCCCGGTGTCGGCCACCATGTAAAGTTCGTCACCGACCACGACCATGGAAGGATTGAGCGGCACCCGCTTTTTCGTGGTCCAGGCGACGTGGGTGTCGGTGACGTCGCCCTGCCCGTCGGGCCGGATCGCATAACCGATCGGCTGCATGAATCCGCTGCTCAGATACACCAGGCCGTGCGCGAACACCGGACGGGGCACCACCGAAAACCCCTTGCCGTAGAGCACGCGCCAGATCTCGCGGCCGTCCCGCGGATCCAGCGCCTGGACCACGCCGCTGCCCGGAGTGATGAGCTGACGCCGGCCGGCCACCTCGATCAGCAGCGGGGTGCAAAAGGAGAACTTGCTCTTCGCCTCGTTCGCCGGCCGGGCCACCTTCCAGCGGAGTTTGCCCGTGGTCTTGTCGAGTGCGATCACGGCGGGATTCGAAGTGCCGTCGGCACTGAAGATCAGCAAATCGTCCGCGATGACCGGACTACCGCCGGTGCCGTGCAGCGGCGGGTAGCGGTTCTCCTCGGTGCGCCAGACAATCTTGCCGTCCTCATCGACACAGCCGGTGCCGTGGTGACCGAAGTGCGCGTAAATCCGCCCGTTCTCATGCACCGCCGTGGGGCTCGCGTGACTGTTTTTCTCATGCATCTCCAACGCCGACGGCGTGCTCGCCCGCAGCAGTTCCACCTCCCAAAGCACCTTCCCAGTCGCGGCCGCCAACGCCACGACCCGCAGCGACACCCCTGGGGCCGCGCCCTCCAACGCCGTCGCATTGGTCACGAAAATTTTCCCGTTTGCGAACACGGGCGAAGACCAAGCACGACCCGGCAGCGCCGCGCGCCAGATGATGTTTTTGTTCGGCCCCCACTCGAGCGGCAGGTCCGTGGCCGACGAGTGTCCCTGACCGGCGGGCCCCCGAAATTCCGGCCACGCCGACTCCGCCGAGAGATTCACCGCCGTCGCGAAAACGTTGAAAATCCAGACGGTGAGGCAGCGGGAAACGAGTGGGAAGATCATCGGGAAAGGGGCGGGTGGGTCGGGTTTGTGGGCGGCGAGAGGCCACAAGGCGAGAGCGTTTCACCCACCGGTATTTCGCGGCCACGCCGAGATGAGCCCCGCTGTCAGGTTTTCGTTATACCCTAATTTGGGGTGATGGCCGGCGTGACAGGTCGGCCCGGCCGGCACTCGACTGCCCGGATGGCAATCTCCCAGACCACTCAGTTCAAGCTCAGGGAACCCCGCCCGATTTTATGCTCCGCGTGGAAGGCGGAACTGCTAACGGCGCAGGTTTCCCCGGGGCAACGCTCGCGGTTCGAGACCGAAATCCGCCGGTTTCTCCGCTATTGCGAGGTCCTGTCTGCGCCGGTGACGGCGCCGCGTTCGCGAGAATATGTTTCCCGGGTGCCGCTGGTCGCGACCCGGCCAGTCGCGCGCGAGGCCTTGCGCTGGTTCTTCAAGGCCGCGCGCGCAACGGAGCGCGCGGCGGAACTGGCGGCGGCAAACGGCGGGGCCGTCCACCCCTCGGCGTCCGTGTTTCCCGAATTTGAGCCGCGGGTCGGAATTGCGTTGGGCGGTACGAGACGCTTGCGCCGCGCCACGGGGTGACTTCCATTCGCGGGATGAGATCCCGCCCCCTGCTCGTCGCCGTCGCATTGATTTCCAGCTCCGTTGCCGCCCTCGCCGCCAACTGGCCCCAATATCGCGGCCCGGGCGCCAGCGGGCTCGACGACTCCGCCGCCCTGCCCACGAACTGGAACATTGCGACGGGCGAGAACCTCCGCTGGCAGACGCCGATCCCCGGCCTCGCCCATTCGTCCCCGATTATCTGGGGCGATCGCATCTACGTCGCGACCGCGGTGCAGGCCGGCAAGTCCGAGCTCAAGGTCGGTCTCTACGGGAACATCGACTCGGTGAAGGAAAGTGAACCGAACCAGTGGCGCCTCCTCGCGCTCGACAAAGCCACCGGAAAAGTGATCTGGAACATCCTTGGCCACGACGCCGTGCCACGCGTCAGCCGCCACACCAAGGCGACCCACTGCAATTCCACCCCGGCCACCGACGGCCGGCACATCGTCGCGATTTTCGGGTCCGAGGGCCTCTTCTGTTTCAACCAAGCGGGAAAACTCCTCTGGAAAAAAGATCTCGGCCCGATGGACTCGGGATATTTTAAAGTGCCCACCGCCCAGTGGGGCTTCGCCAGTTCGCCGATCATTCATGACGGCAAGGTCGTCGTCCTCTGCGACGTGCAGAAAGACTCGTTTCTGGCCGTCTTCGACCTCGCCGACGGCCGCGAACTCTGGCGCACGGCGCGCCGCGACGTACCCACTTGGGGCACTCCGACCATCGTCACCGCCGCCGGTCGCACGCAAATTGCGGTCAATGGCTGGCACCACACGGGCGGGTACGATTTCGCGACCGGCCAGGAGCTGTGGCGGCTCGACGGCGCCGGCGACATCCCGGTGCCGACGCCCATCGTCGCCCACGGCCTCATCTATTTCACGAGCGCGCACGGCCAGATGCGGCCCATGCGCGCCATCCGCCCCGACGCGAGCGGCGACCTCACACCGAGGGATTCCGGCGCGCCCAACCCCGCCAGCGCGGCCATCGTGTGGAACCACGACAAGAAGGGGAATTACATGCAGACCCCGATCGTGGTCGGCGACCTGCTCTATGGATGCGCGGACATCGGCCTGCTGACGTGCTTTGATGCGAAGACCGGAGAGACCCGGTACAGCGAGCGCGTTTCGAGCCAGGGCCAGGGCTTCACGGCGTCGCCGGTCTCGGACGGACGCCACGTTTATATCACCAGCGAACTGGGCAACGTGTTCGTCGTGCCGGCGACGGACAAATTCTCGATCGTGGCGACCAACCGGATGGACGAAACCTGCCTGGCGACGCCCGCGGTCTCGGAGGGGATGATCTTCTTTCGCACCCGGGAAAAGCTCGTGGCGGTCGGCCGCCAGCGGTGAGGGCAGAGTCACCGGGTCCTTGGAGGCGCGGTGCCTCCGTGTCCACCGTAGGCATGGCGAAGGCGGAACCCTGCAAAACGACGATCGGAAACCGATCCAGCCCCGGCTGCGACGAAGCGCAGCCCTCCGAAATCGGTTCGGAGGAAGCGTTCACGGCACCACCGACCGCCAGATGCCCCGTCCAAATGCACTCGCCCGGCCGACCCGCACGCCGAAAAATCTGGACGGCACGTCGCACCTTAAGGCAGGGGTAAACGTCTTGAAACCTGCCGCGGTTCTTTCGCGGCAACCGACGGCTACACTAAACCTACGCTCCATGCAGTCCGCACTCGCCCTTCGGCAGCTTCGCCTCGTCGCGATCCTTGCCGCCTCCATTGGAATGATCGGAGGCCTCCTCGCGGCCGCCGACACCAAAACCACGGTCATGTCGCCGTTCAAGGTGGAGGCGGAATTCGGCGTCGACGGCCTGCGCATCCAGAATTCGAGCTCCGTCCTGAACGCCTACCTGCTGGAGCAACACGGCATTGGGCAGTTGCAGGATATCTCCGGGGTGGCCCCGAACCTGTTCTCGAGCAACAGCGACACGCGCGGTTTCGGCGACGTCGTCGCCCTGCGCGGAATCACCAATTCGATCTTCTTCAGTGCCCCGGCCGTCGGACTCTATGTCGATGACGTGCCGAGCGGCTCGGTGTCGTCCTACCCCAGCGCGTTGCTCAACGTCGAAAACTTCGTGGTGAAGGCCGGCCCGCAGGGCACGGACTACGGGCGCAACGCCCCGGGTGGCATGATCGACATCAAAACGCGCGCCCCCGGCGGCAAACACCAGGGCAAGGTGCAGCTCGACTACGGCTCCTACCACTTCTCCGCGCTCCAGGCGTCGTTCGACGGGCCGTTGAACAACCAGCTCGGGTACAGCGCGAGCATCGGGGTCTCTGATCGCGATGGTTTCATCGACAACACTTTCCAGAAACGCTCGGCCGACGACCGCCGCTCGGTCGCCGGCCGAGGCGCGCTGTACTGGCGGCCGGACGACAAGACCCAGTTGCGTTTCGGCGTGCTGGTGGAGCGGGTCGACGATGACGCGACGCGCCTGACTTCGCTGTTCAGCCCCGATGCGTTCAAGGTGTCTTCCGATCTCAACGGCGGGACCTCGATCGAGCGCCTGCAGTTTTCATTTCAACTGAAGCGGAAGTTCGGCTGGGGTTCGCTCACGGCGACCACGTCGCACCAGGAATGGGAGCTCGATCCGTCCTCGACCGATCTCGACCTCTCGCCGCTGCCCCTCGGAATCTCCCGGGTCATCCAGAGCGAGAAACTGTTGACCCAGGAGGTTCGGGTCGAATCCACGCCGGGCTCGCAGAAGACGCAGTGGCGGGCCGGGATGTTCTATTCCGATTCGGACACCGACGGTAACGCCTTCCGCCAGTTCATGGTGCCGCCGAGCGCATTTGTGCCGCCGGGATTCGTGCAGACGGAACGTTCGCGATATGCAATTGGGCAGAAGAATCTCGCCGGTTACGCCAGCCTTGATCAGCCCCTCGCCGCGAAGACGACGCTCAAATTCGGCGTCCGCCTCGAGCACGCTGAGTCGGCCATCAATCGCACCAAGGCGAGTTCGAACAACTTTGGGTTTCCTGGTCCGCAAGACGCGCCGCTCGTCCGCTCGCAGGATCACGACTTCGTTTCGGCCAGCGCCGGCGTGCAGCACGCGGTCTCCGGCTCGCTCAGTGTGCTGGCGAAGATCTCGGTGGCGCACAAGCCCGACGGTTTCAGCGCCTTCACCGGCAACCCGCTGCTGGCGCGCTTTGGCAGCGAGCGCCAGTGGGCCAACGAGGTCGGGTTGACCTTCAGCCCGCCCAACAGCCGCTTCGGCGGCAGCCTGCTGGCCTTCTGGTCAACCGTCGATGGCTACCAATTTGAGCGGACCGTGCCGAATTCCACCGATTACGTCGTGGTCAACGCCAACGAGGTCACCTCCCGCGGCATCGAGGCGAAATTCATGTGGAGCCCGGTCGAGCGCCTCTGGTGGGATTTCCAGATCGGCTCCACCGCCGCGAAGTTCGAGGACCACCGCGACTCGATCGGCACCCGCGTCGACGGAAAACACGTGCCCTTCGTGCCGAAACTCACCCTGCGCACCGGCGTCACCGTCGACTTCGGCCGCGGTTTTTCCGCCAATGCCAGCTACGCCGTCGTCGGCCGCACTTATTATGACGAGCGCAACACCACCGCGTTCTCGCAGAAGAGCTACGGCATCGTCAACGCCCAGCTCCGCTACCGCGTCGGGCAGTGGACCGTCGCGCTCTCTGGCCAGAATCTCTTCGCGAAGAAATATTACCAGTTCGTCAATCCGGAGATCTTCGCCGGCAGCCCGGGTGCGCCGCGAAGAGTCGGCGTGCAGCTGTCGTTTGCGTATTGAGCCGCAGTTGCCTTTCCGCCGGTCGCGCTCAATCTTTACCGTTCCGTTTATTCCCATCCCGCTTCCATGAGACTCGCACTTCGCTTCGTCCCCCTCCTTGCCACGCTGGCCGCCGGTCTGAGCTGTGGTGATCTCCACGCCGCCTCCGGCTGGCTGAACTGGCGCGGCCCCGATCAAAACGGCGTCTCCAAATCCACCGCCAAATTGCCCGACAAACTGGAGATCGGCGGCCCCAACCACCGCTGGTCGTACAAGGTCCGCGGCGCGGGTGCGCCGGTCATCGCCGACGGACGGGTCTACGCGTTTGGTTTCTACGGCGAGACCACCGACGTCGAGGAAACCCTGCTCTGTCTCGACGTGAAAACCGGCGCGAAGATCTGGGAGTACCGCTTCCGGGATTTCTTGAGCGACACGACCTACAACCGCTACGCGATCGGTGCGCCGGTGGTCGATGCGGAGACGGGCAACATCTTCCTCGAGTCGACGTGGGGTCAGCTGATGGCTTTCAACCGCGACGGGAAGCTGCTGTGGGAACGTTCGATGATTGAGGAGTTCGGTCGCCTGACCTTTCCGAACGGGCGCACGGGCGCGCTCGTGATCGACGGTCCGCTCGTGATTACCGACGGCATCACGGCCAACTGGGGCGCGGACGGTCCGGCCCGCAACCGCTTTTACGCTTTTGACAAGACGACGGGGGAACTCGCGTGGTTCTCGACGCCCGGAGTCGAGCCCATCGACAGCTCATTCGCGACGCCGGTCTTCGGAAACCTCGGCAATCAACGAGTGTTCTACGCCGGCACCGGCTGCGGCTATGTTGTTTGCATCAACGCACGCACGGGCGAGCCGGTGTGGCGGTTCCGCGCTTCAGGCGCGGGCGTCAACGCCGACGTGTTGCTGCCCGGCCCGGGCCGCCTGATCGCGATTCACGGCAAGGAAAACATCGATTCGACGAGCCACGGCCGGCTGGTGGAGCTGAAGATCCCGACCGAATATCCAACCGGCCCGAAGCCCGTCACACTCGGGCGCGAGGCCGAAACCTGGCGCAACGACGACTTCGTCGCGTTCAGCAGTTCGCCGTTGCTGGTGAACAACCGCGTTTACTCGACGATCGCCACCGGCAGTCTCGTCTGCGCGGATGCGACGACGGGCAAGACCCTCTGGCAGGAAAAGCTCGCCCCGGACCAGTTGCACGCGTCGCCGGCCTTCGCCGACGGGAAAATCTACTCTCCCATGCAGGACGGAACCGTGCACGTGCTGAAGCCGGGCAACGACAAACCCACCACTGTATCGGTGAACCAGATGGGCGCGCCGTGCCTTGGCGCACCGTCGTTCTACGGCGACGCGGTGTTTATTTTTTCCAAGGATGCGCTGCACTGCTTCGGTCCGAAGGCCACTGCCGCGAGTGTCCCTGCTACTACGGCGGCTCCCGCTCCCGAGGCGCCCTCCACGGCGCCGATCACGCAGCTGCAAGTCATACCCGCCGAGTTCGCGCTCGCGCCGGGCCAAGCCCAAAGCTTCACGGTGTATGGTCTCGACGCAACGGGGCGCCGCGTGCGCGCCGTCACCAGCGAGGCGACGTTTGCAAAGTTCATCCCGCCCACCGCCCTGGTAAAATCGGAGGTCGATGCCGAGATCGCGGGCAACGTGCTCAAGACGACGACGGCGGCAAAATTGTCCGCCGGGGCGTTGCAGGCAAAATGGAACAACCTGGTCGGCGCGACCCGCGGTCGCATCGTCGCCGGGCCCGGCCACAAGGAGAATTTCGACGGACTTCCCCTGGGACAAAAGAACGCCGCCGGCGAAGACGTTGGGTTTCCGCCGCTCCCCTGGCTCGGCGCCCGCGTGAAATGGCATGTGCTCGAGAAGGATGGCAGCAAGGTTGCCGCGAACCGGCTGGATGCGATCCTGTTCCAGCGGACGATGAACTTCATCGGCAAGCCCGAGATGAAGGACTACACGATCGAGGCGGATGTGATGACCGACGGCGACCGCCGCATCATGTCCTCGGTCGGCCTCGTGAATCAGCGCTACCTGATCGCCGTCGCCGCCAACAGCCGAATCCTCGAGGTGTCCAGCAATCACGAGCGGGTGAAGGAATCCGTTCCGTTCCAAGCCAAGGCCAACACCTGGTACCACCTCAAGACGCGCGTGGATCGGGACAAAACCGGTCCCGGCGGGTTCGTGCGGGCCAAGGTCTGGGAAAAAACCCAGCCCGAGCCGGCGGCCTGGACCATCGAGGTCCGCCAGAACCAACTCCATTCCCACGGCGCACCCGGGGTGTTTGCCTTTTCTCCTCAAAGCCTGAAACGCGTTTTCATCGATAACCTCGCCATCACCGCCAATGAATAAGCTCCTCTCAAAACTCCTTCATTCCACGGTAGGGGCCGACCTCCGGGCGGCCCGTCAGGATATCCGGATCGCTCCGGCCCGCCCGGAGGTCGGGCCCTACCTGTTCCTCTTCGCGGCGGCGCTGTCCGCGCCCCTCGCCCACGCGAAGGACTGGCCCATGTGGGGCGGCACGCCCGACCGCAACATGGTCGCCCAAGCCAAGGGAATTCCCGATGATATCGTCAGCGGCAAGTTTCTGCCCAAGACCGAGACGATCGATCCGAAATCGACGAAAAATATTCGCTGGGTGGCCAAGCTCGGCTCCCAAACCTACGGCAGCCCGATCGTCGCCGGCGGCCGGGTCTATGTCGGGACGAACAACGAGGCGCCCCGCGACCCCGCCCAGACCGGCGATCGCGGCGTGCTGATGTGCTTCGACGAAAAAACCGGAGCGTTTCTCTGGCAGTTGGTGATTCCCAAGGTCGGCGCCGGCAAGGTGAGCGATTGGGAATACGTCGGCCTCTGCTCCTCCGCCGCGATCGAGGGCGACCGCGGTTACGTCGTGGGCAACCGCGGCGAAATCATCTGTTTCGACGTCAAGGGCCTCGCGGATGGCAACGCCGGCCCGTACACCGACGAGGCGAAGTTCTCGTCCGTCGACGGAAAGCCGATCGCGCTCACCGACAAGTGTGCCGACATCATCTGGATCAACGACGTGCGCACCGAGCTGGGAATTTTCCCGCACAACGTGTCGAGCTGCTCGCCAGTGATCGTGGGCGACAAACTCTTCGTCGCCACGTCGAACGGCGTCGACTGGTCGCATCTCAACATCCCGGCCCCGTTCGCACCGGCGTTAATCGTGTTGGACAAGAATACCGGCAAGCTGCTCGGCGAAGAGGCGTCGGGGGTCTCCAAGAACGTGTTGCACGCCAGCTGGAGTTCGCCCGCTTTCGCCACGGTGAAGGGCCAGCCGACCATCGTCTGGGGTGGTGGCGACGGATTGTGCTACGGCTTCGATGTGGAGCCCTACAAGCACGCGGAAGGATTTCAGGCGCTGAAGGAGTTGTTCCGTTACGACGCCGATCCGGTCGAATATCGCACGAAGAACGGCGCACCCCTCAAATACGCCACGCATGACGGCCCGAGCGAAATCATCGCGACGGTGGTGGTGCAGAACGACCGCGCCTACATGGCCATCGGCCAGGACCCCGAGCACGGCGACGGCGTCGGCATGGTCAGTTGCATCGACGTGTCGGGCCGGGGCGACCTTTCCGGCAAGGCCATCTGGGTCAACAAGGACGTCGGCCGCACCATCTCCACGCCGAGCGTGGCGGACGGTCTCGTTTATCAGGCCGAGTACAAGGGCGACATCCACTGCCTCGACGCCAAGACCGGCAAACAGCTCTGGGTCCATGCGACCAACAGCCGCATCTGGTCGTCGACGCTGGTGGCCGACGGCAAGGTTTACTGTGGCAACGAGGATGGCGAACTCGTGATCCTGAAGGCGGGCCGGGAGAAGAAGCTGATCGGCAAGGTGGAGTTCTACACCCCGGTTTATTGCTCCCCGGTTGTGGCGAACGACACGCTCTACGTCACGACCCACACGCACATTTTTGCGGTGGGGAAGTAGGCGGAAGACCGGGAAGACGCGGCAGACTTTGGATTCGCGGAGAGATTTCGGTTCTCTCAGCTGCTCCGCGCTCTCCGCGTTTTATTTCTTTGGCCCGAGGTTGGCGCAGATTCCGCCGACTTCTCCGAGCGACTCGCTTGACCTAGGATGGAATTGGAGAAACCTGACCACCATGCCAACGCTTTCACCACGTGCCACCAAGCCGTTTCCGCGCAAGAGCCGTGCGGTCGCCAGGCGCAAAGCCGCACCCAAGGGCCCGTCGTTTGGCGAGTGGGCGCGGCGCGTAGCTGGCATGGTGAAATCCGGCCGGAAGGACCTTTCGACCATTGAAGGTTTCGGCGACTAACTATTTGGTGGATGCCGGACCGCTCATCGGTTTGCTTGATCGCGACGATTAGTGGCATCAATGGAGCAGGCAGACGCTCACGGTGCTCGACGAGCCGTTGGCGACGACTGAAACCGCCACCGCTGAAGCCTGCCACCGCCTGCGGAATCTACGCCCGGCCCTGCAAGAACTGACGGTCATGATTGCGGAGGGACGCGTTGTGCTCTGGCCGGTGTTGAGCGCCTATCCACACAGAGTCGGCGAATTACTGGCGAAGTATCCGCTGATGGACGCTGGCGATGCCACCCTGGTCGTACTGTCGGAACTGTGTCCGCGCGCGCGGCTCATCACGGTCGATGACGATTTCCGGCACTACCGCCGTTTCCGCCATCAGGCGATTCCGCTCGTGATTCCCGATCGAGCGTGAAGTGACCCGAAGGGCTCAACTCGCTGGTTGCTGCAGTCGTCGCGAGAGGGCCGGGTCGTCTGGCTTTGGTGGCGTCTTACTTTGTGCAGGGCGGCACCGTCCCCTGGGTCAAACAGGATGACCCAACGATATTCCGAATTTCGGGATTCTATCGCGGCCTTCCCTTCGGTTGTTTCCTCATGTTCTGGTTGCTGGCGCGAGGCCCTTCCGCTTGGCCCTGGCGTGGACGGCCGTCGAACGGGAATCTGCCGATGGTCAGGAATGGTCGGATCCTTTGCTTACCCCATAATTTGGGTATAGCGCGCCCTTGGCCGCGGCGGCGACACGCCCAGCTTGATCTGCTTCCCAGATGGTCTGCGTCCGCTACCGTCCCCGCCAGCCCCGCGCCTCCCCTATCTGGCAAGTCCTCCACGATCACGCGGCAAAACTGCCCTCCCTTCACCCGGACGCTGCCGCCGCCATCACCGCCTTTCTCGACTGCGGCGATCTCCACGCCGGCTTCACCCGCCTCCTCTGCCCCGACTGCGGCCATGAATTCCTCTCTCCGTTTTCCTGCAAGCAGCGCGGGCTCTGCGCCTCCTGCCACCAGCGCCGCACCCTCATCGAGGGTGCGTTAATTGCCGACAAGATCTGCGCCCCGGTGCCCCACCGGCACCTCGTGCTCACCATCCCGCGGCTGATCCGGACCACCTTCAAGTTCAACCGCGCCCTGCTCGGCGAGCTCCACCACGCCGCCCACTCCGCGATCGCCACCTGGCTCCGCCAACGCACCCGCCAACCGGAAGGCCAGCCGGGCCTCGTCGTCGCCGTCCAGACCTTAGGTTTTCGCGCAACGCGAAAACCTTGGCGCACCAAGCGCAACTTTGAGGTCTTTTCTGCCTCCCAGTTCATCGCCGCGCTGCTCGATCAGGTTCCACCGAAGGGTGTGCCGCAGGTCCGCCACTACGGCTGGTATAGCAACAAGAGCCGCGGTCTGCGCCAACGGACCGCCGGCGCCGCGGCCGGCAAGATCCACGCCCCGCCAGCCCGCCCCCGCCGCCGCCGCGCCGTTTGGCGGGAGCTGATCCAGCAAGTCTGGGGCGCGGACCCGCTCAAATGCCCGCTCTGCTCGGGTCTCCTACGGCCGATCGCTGTCGTCGAGACAAAAGCCGAAATCCTCGCCGTCCTCGTGCCCCTGGGCCTGGCCCGGCCCTTCGAGCGACCCTTCGCCGTGGGGCCGCCCCGGCCGGAGGTCGCCGTCCTCATCGACGCCGCGACGGGCGATTGTCACGCCCTCGACCCGCCGGACTTCCCGCCCGGGCTGCCGTATCCACAGCCGCGCGACGAACCGATCCGGTTCCGGGCCGAGGTGATGGAGCCGGGCGAATCGTTCGACCAAGCGGGCTTCGAACTGCCGGCGGCGCCGCAGGTCGCGCCGGCGGATGCCGGGCAGGGCGAACTGTTCGGCGACGACTATGCCCAGCCGGATTCCGCCTACGGCGAGCCGGTCTTCTGGTCAGATGGTGCCGGTCAGTCGACGCCTGACGACGACTTCGTTCAAGCCGACGCGCCGGCTTGCGCCGACTAACGACTCACGGATTGACCGCGAGTCAGGCGGAGCTTTGACTGCACGCATCGTGAGGTTCGCCCACAGACTGCTCCCGACGCCCGTGGCACCCGAAGTTCCTGTCGATTTTTTCCAGGCAGACCCGTCGCTCCCCACGCACCGCCGTCACCCGCCCGAGGGAGCTGCTTTTGCTCGTGGGGGACTAAGGGGGTGCCTTGGCTTTGCCTCCGCCCCTCCCCCGAACCCCCACCCGATCCGACCCCCCTCAAGATCCAGTTTCCTATCGGTCGGTGTAAACACGCCGGTCGTTATGCATCACGCCCCAAAAACCCTCGTAGTTGCCACCGGTGCCGCCACCCACGGCCGTGGAGTTGCGCAGGTTGCCAAAGATCGCATGCGTGTTCTTTATCACGCTGTTCTGATCGTAGACTGCCACCACGGCATACCAGGTATGCCCCTTGCCTTGGATCAGGGCATCGAACGCGTCCTCCCGATCGTTGATCAACTCCTGCTGCCGGAAAAGGACGGCAGGAAACTTACGGCTGCCCTCCGCTTTTAGTAAGCTGGGAATGCCCGAGCCCGGCACTTTGCGGCCTTTGTCATTCGGCACGAATTTCTGCGCCGGAAATCCGTGCACCCGGTTAGTCCATGACAACACCCTTCCTTGGTTATCGGACTTCACGCCGGCGGAAGCGTCGAGATCCAGCACGAGATTTCTAACGGGAACCGAAATCGGCGTAGGCGCCGCGTGCGAGGGGAGACAGGCCAGCGCCTGCGCAAGCACTGAGCGTGATTTCGAAACGCGATGGCCTCATTTTTTGGGTATCAGATGGCGGGCGCGGCGCTGGATCGGCGTTTCGCACGGTATGCGATTGTGATTGAGATATAGAACGGGAACGCCGGCGGGGATCAGAACAGCGTGAG
>SXSC01000007.1 GCA_005792355.1 Opitutaceae bacterium | reverse complement strand
GGTGGTGCCGGCGGGCCCCGCGGCCGGAGCGGGTCTGGCCGCGGCCAGCGGTCCAGCCGGGGCGCGGACCGCGGGCGTGCTCGCGCTCGAGCCACGGCGGCCGGTGTTCGGCGCTGTCAATTATGCGACCTTGTTCGCGTACCTCGCCGGGATGTTGGGTCTCGGCGCATACTTCATGCGGCGCGCGCGGGACGCGCGCAGCTACTTTCTCGCGGGAGGACGGATCCCGTGGTGGGCCGCCGGCATCAGCGTCTACGCGACCACCCTCAGCTCGATCACGGTGCTGGCGATGCCCGCGAAGTCCTTCGCCACCGACTGGACCTTTCTGCTCGCGCCGCTGACGATCCTGCTGCTGGCGCCGGTGATCACGCGGTTCTACCTGCCGTTCTTCCGCCGGCTCGAGGTCGCGAGCGCATATGAATATCTGGAGCGGCGCTTCAGCTTCGCCCTGCGCGCCTATGCCAGCATCGTCTTCGTTTCCTTCCAGCTCGGGCGCGTTGCCATCGTGACCTATCTGCCCTCGTTGGCCCTCGCCATCGTCTGCGGCCTCGACGTGGTTACCTGTGTCCTGCTGATCGGCGGGCTCTGCACCATCTACACCGTGCTGGGTGGGATCGAGGGTTCGATCTGGACCAGCGTGCTGCAGGCGGGCGTGATGCTGACTGCCGCGCTGCTCTGTCTCGGGGCGGTGCTCGGGGGCGTCGGAGGCAGCGCCACCGCCCTCGTGAGTGAGGCCCTTGCAGACGGCAAGCTCCGGCTCTTCGACTGGTCGTGGAGTGCGGTTCAGGCGACGACCTGGATCATCGTTCTCGGCAACCTGATCAACAACCTCGTTCCCTACACCTCCGACCAGTCCGTGATCCAGCGCTACCTGACGACGAAGGACGAGGCGCAGGCGCGGCGCGCAATCTGGTTAAACGGGCTGATCGCCTTTCCGTCGGCGGCCCTGTACTTTGCCCTCGGGACCGGGCTCTACCTTTTCTTCAAGCACCATCCGGCCGCGCTGCACCCGGCGATCGCCGGCGAGTCCCTGCTGCCGTTCTTTGTCGCCGACCACCTGCCGGCGGGCCTGGCCGGGCTGGTCGTGGCGGGCATCTTCGCCGCGGCGCAGTCGAACGTCTCGAGTGACCTCAACAGCGGCGCGACGGCGCTGGTGACGGATTTTGTCGAGCGAGGTCGCCCCGATCTGTCCGGCCCTGCGCGCCTGCGTTGGGCACGCAGCGCCACGGCAGGCCTCGGCGTCGCCACCACTTGCCTCGCGCTGCTGCTGACGACTCTGGATATCCGGTCCTTCCTCGACGCCTACATCTCCCTTGTCGGCTTGATGGGCACCGGGCTGGCCGCGGTCTTCGCGCTCGGGATCTTCACCACGCGCGCGAACGCGGCCGGAGCCCTCGCCGGTGTGGTCGCCAGCGGCGTGGTGCTTGTTTGGATACAGCAGGCAACCCGGCTCCATTTCTTCTGGTATGGCATTGTCGGCTTCGCGACCTGCGGGGCCGTGTCGCTGGCCGTCGGTGCGATCACCGGTGGCCCTCGCCGCTCGCTTGCCGGCCTCACTCTCTGGACCCTGCCCTCCCGCGGCTCTGCGGGCCCCACCTGATGTCCCGTCCGAACATCCTGCTCATCCTCAGCGACCAGCTCCGCACCGACGCCCTCGGTTGCTACGGTGGGACGCGCGTTTCCACGCCCCACCTCGACGCCCTTGCCGCCGGGGGCACGGTGTTCGACCGCTGTTACGTCAACAACCCGGTCTGTACGCCCAGCCGGGCGTGCCTTTGGACCGGCAAGACCGTGCACGGCCACGGCGTCCACAACCTTCACGACGTCCTCCCGGACACGGAGAGGCTCTTCCCGGAGACACTGCGCGGGCTCGGCTACCGCACGGCGCTGTTTGGCAAGCTCCACGTGAGCGCGCGGGTGGTCGACCAGAACGAGGTCCCGGTCCACGCCGGCTTCGATGTCTACGAGAACGCGCTTTCGCCCTACAACCACGACTGTCGTCTGCACGCCTACCGCGACTGGCTGCGCGAGCGCGATCCCGTCTTCCTGGCGAGGCTGGCGCGCGAGGGCAGCGCGGTCGGCCACGTGCCCGATGCACTCCACTTCTCCACGTGGGTCGCGGAGCGGGCGGGCGCCTTCATCGGCGCGGAGGCGGGCCGGGGACCCTTTTTCTGCTGCGCCAGCTTCGTCGACCCCCACGATCCTTTCGACGACCACCCCCCAGAGTGGCTCGACCGGGTGGCGCTCGGCGCGATGGAGACGGTCGACCGAAGCCCCGGTCCTCCCGGTCGGCCCGGTGGCGTCCGCCGCGAGGAGGCCGAGGGCGTATTGGGTGCACTCGCCGAATACTCGGACGACGAGATCCGGCGGATGCGGCGGAGCTATTACGCCTCCGTGGGCTTCCTCGACGCGTGCGTCGGCCGCGTGCTGGCGGCGCTGCGCGCAGCGGGCGCTGAGGGCAACACGCTGGTGCTTTTCGCCAGCGACCACGGCGAGATGCTCGGAGAGCGCCGCCTGCTGGGAAAGGGCGCTCACTTTTACGAAGCCTGCGGTCGCGTACCGCTGCTCGCGCGCCTTCCGGGGGTGTTCGCAGCCGGCGCGCGCTCGTCCGCACTGGTGCAACTGCACGACCTGGCCGCGACCGCGCTCGACGCCGCCGGGAGCGACCCCACCGCGCGGCACGCCTGCCTGCCGGACGCCGTCCCGCTGCAAACGGCGGGCTCGGGGCGCGACTGCGCCTTCGGTGTCTACCGCAACAGCTGCATCAACCGCCGCAAGGTATTCTGGGAGCCGCCGATCCACTGCACGATGATCGTCCGCGGCCCGCACAAACTCACCGTCTACCACGATGGGCCGCCGTCGTCCGCAGACGAGGGTGAGCTCTACGACCTAGCCGCCGATCCCGCCGAGGCGCGCAACCTCTGGGCCGAGCCCGCGGCCAACGCCCTGCGCGCCGACCTGCTGGCACGGCTGCGAGCGTGGCTTGCGGAGCAGGAACGCGCGGGCCCCGGTGGGCGGGGCGGGCACCGTTTCCCGCCCGCGAAGCACTGGCTGCCCAACAACCCGATCCGCCTCGCGCGCTGAGGCTTCTCTCCAATGTTTCTGACCGCAAATTCTGTGACCGTGCTTGCGAGGCAGCGCGCGCGAAAGGCGACGCTGCAGCCGGTGGCCGACTTCAGTGTTCGATCGGCGGCGCGCTTGCGCAGGTGGGGCTGGCTCTCTGAGTCGGCCGCCTCCGGAACAAACCCCGGACTCGAAGAAGGCCGGCTCGGAGAGCCAGCCCCACCACGACACAAAGACAAACCTGTCAGCTTGGGCGTCCAAGGAATCACCTGATCCCGAAGATGAACTCCGATCGTCCGGCCGTCCCGGCGTTTTCCCGCCGGGACTTTGTGCGAACCTCTGGTGCCGCCGCCGCGGCTTGCTGGACGAGGGCGAAGCTGGGCGCCGCGGTGGTGTCCAGGACGCGGCCCAACGTCGTTTACATTGTCGCCGACGACCTCGGGTTCGCGGACCTCGGCTGTTACGGCTCCGAAATCCACACGCCTAACCTCGACCGTCTCGCGGCCGGCGGCGCGCGCTTCGCGCAAGGATATTCGGTCCCGCGCTGCTGCCCCTCCCGCGCCGCGCTCCTCACCGGCCGCACGCCGCACGAGGCTGGCCTGGGTTTCATGGTGGCGCACGAGGAGAAGCCCGGGGTGAATCCGGCCGCCTACCAGGGCTTCCTGCGGGCAGAAGTGCCGACCCTGGCGGAACGTCTCCGAGCCGAAGGCTACCGCACGAGCCTGGCCGGGAAGTGGCACGTGGGCGAACACCGCCCGCACTGGCCGTGCGACCGCGGCTTCGAGGAGAGTTTCGGCCTGGTCGGCGGCGCCTGCAGCTATTTCGATCCCAGCGGCAGCCGGGCGCAGCCGCGCGTCCGGCGGTTTTTCCGCAACGATCGGGAGATCGTCATCCGGCCGGACCCCGATTTCTACTTCACTGACGAGATTGCCCGTGAGGCCGTGGAGCAGATCGAACGGTCGCAGCGCGACTCGCGGCCGTTCTTCCAGTATCTCGCGTTCACCGCGCCCCACTGGCCGCTGCACGCCCGGGCGGAAGACATCGCGCTCTACCGTGATCGCTACCGCGAGGGATGGGACGAATTGCGCGCACAGCGTCACCGCCGGCAGGTTGAGCTGGGCCTGGTCGATCGCCGGTGGGGCCTGGCGCCGCGCGATGCCGCCGTGCCGCCGTGGTCGGCGGTAACAAATCCCGCGGAGATGGCGCACAAGATGGCGGTGTATGCCGCGCAGGTGCATCGGCTCGACTATCAAGTGGGGCGGGTGCTGCAGGCGATTGATCGCACGGGTCGCCGCGACGAAACCCTGGTGGTGTTTGTATCGGACAACGGGGGCGACCCGTCGCTGCCGCCGGTCGTCGAGCCACGGCTGCAGGATTATGATCCGGCGACTCTGGGTGGACCGCGCTCGTATACCGGCTACGGTCCCGGTTGGGGCCAGGTGAGCAACACCCCCTTCCGCCGTTACAAGCGCTACGCCCACGAGGGCGGCATCGCGGTGCCGCTCATCCTCCACGGGCCCGGTTTCCGCGGGAGTCGCGACTGGCGGCGGGAGCCGGTCACGCTGCTGGACTTGGCGCCTAGCGTGCTTGCGGCCGCGGGGAGCCCCGCCGCGACCAAGGTCGCCTGGCGCGGGCGCGATCTCGCCACGCCGGGCCGGGCCGCCTTCGCCGGGGGCTGGGAGCACATGGGACACCGGGCGTATCGGTATGAAAACTACAAACTCGTCGCGGGCGACGGTGAGCCCTGGGAACTTTACGACCTCAGCGCGGACCGCTGTGAGTTGCGCAACCTGGCCAGCGCGGAACCGCAGCGCCTCGCGGCGCTGACCGCGGCCTACGAGCGCTGGGCGAAAGCAGCCGGCGTGCTGCCGTGGCCCGTCGCGCTGCAGGGGAACTTTGGGTGATGCTAACCTTGCCGAAGCCGCGCCGCCGGGCTCCCGCGGTCCAAAGTGCGTACCGCGTCACCGGGCTTGGCCACGGCGGCGGCCCCCCTGTCACTTTCGCACCTTCCGATCATGTCTCCTTTTTTGACCCCATGAGTTTGCGGCGGATCGTCCAGCGCGGAGCGGTCGCGGCCGCCGCCGTCCTCGGGCTGGGCGCGGCGGTCGCCGCGGGCGCTGCGCCGCGTCCGCCCAACGTCCTGTTCATCGTCATCGACGACCTGCGCACCAACCTCGGGTGCTACGGCGACCCCGTGGCGATCACGCCACACCTCGATCGCCTGGCCGCGCGGGGGACGGTGTTCCGCCGCGCTTACGCGCAAATCGCCGTCTGCAATCCCTCGCGCGCCTCGGTGATGACGGGGCGGCGGCCCGACACCCTGCGCGTCTGGGACCTCAACGTGCACTTCCGCACTCACGTTCTGGATGTCGTGACGCTGCCGCAGCACTTCAAGAACCACGGGTATCGCACCGAGGCCGTGGGGAAGATCTACCACGATCCACCGAAGTTCCGCGACGCGCCGAGCTGGACGGTGCCGGCCGAGCTCGACGACACCGAGGGCGTGCGCGGCAAGTACGCCCATCCCGACAACCTGAAGATCTACCAACCCGGGGGACAACGCGGCCCGGAGAAGGCTGCCGCCGCCGAGGCGGCGGACGTGCCCGACAACGCCTATATCGATGGCTGGGTGGCCGACTTCGCGGTCGAGCGGGTGCGGGTGTTGGCCGCGCAGGCGCAGCCTTTCTTTCTCGCGGTGGGCATTCGCCGGCCGCACCTGCCGTGCTCGGCGCCGCAACGATTCTGGGACCTCTACGATCCGAAGAAGCTGCGGGAGATTCCGCAGCCGCAACCGCCACAGGGAGCCCCGGCCGTGGCCCTGCACAATTTCGTGGAGCTCCGCGGCTACACCGACATGCCAAAGGTCGGCCCGCTCTCGCCCGAGCAGGCGACCGCGGTCCGCCACGGCTATTATGCCGCCACGAGCTTCTGCGATGCGCAGATCGGACGCGTGCTCGACGCACTGCGGGACGCGAAGGCGGATCAGTCCACCCTCGTCGTGGTTTGGAGCGACCATGGCTTCCATCTCGGCGAGCACGGACTTTGGTGCAAGACCACCAACTACGAACTCGACGCCCGCGTGCCGCTGATCATCGCGCGTCCGGGCCAGCCGCAGTCGGGCGCCGCCACCACGGCCCTGGTCGAACTGCTCGATCTCTATCCTACGCTGGTCGATCTCTGCGGCCTGCCGGCGGCTCCCGGCGTGGAAGGCCGCTCCCTGCGGCCCTGGATGGAGGCGCCCAACCGCGCGGGGCCGCCGGCGGCGTTCAGCCAATTTGCCCGGCCCTTTCCGTTCAAGGACGGCGCGGAGACGATGGGCTACGCCGTGCGCACCGACTCCCACCGCTACATCGAGTGGCGCCGCTTCGGCACCCGGGAGGTGGTGGCGCGCGAGCTCTACGCGCTGCCCGGCGACGCGCTGTATGAAACCAAAAACCTCGCGGAGCTGCCCGGCGAGGCTGCGCGGGTGCGGGAACTGGCCGGTCTGCTCCCGCCGGGCCCCGCCCCGCTGCGCCCGGCGGAGCGACCGTAGCATCCAGAACCAACCTTGCGCTTGGACCGCAGTTCGCTCCTGACGAAAAAAGCGTTGCCAGGGTAATGCGACGGAGGGGCGGTTGCCAGCCGCCCCCGACCGGATCGCCGATCGAGCTTCGGCGGTTGGGCAGCCGCCGCTCCGACGGAGCGCCAAGGGCTCGCTGCGCGTCGCGGGTGCGCGGTTCGAGATTGAGACCACCCAAAACCTGTTTCCTCGCGCCGGGAAACTGCGTAACATCCGATCCGCGCCGGCGTGTCCCGCCGCCGCTGTCCACGAAAGCCAACCCTACCTGCCATGCACTTCTCCCCTGCCTCCGGTCCCTGCATCGCCACGCTATTCGCGCTCGCGGCGTGCGCCACGTTGCCCTTGGCCGCCCAGACCGCCCCGGCGCCCGCGCGCCCGGCCACCGACTCCCCCCCGGTCGAACTCTCGGC
The DNA here is from genome assembly GCA_005792355.1 of Opitutaceae bacterium. Classification (GTDB taxonomy): domain Bacteria; phylum Verrucomicrobiota; class Verrucomicrobiia; order Opitutales; family Opitutaceae; genus ER46. The sequence continues at coordinate 25,540 of SXSC01000007.1, read as the reverse complement.
CTTCGAGGTGACCAGCAATCGCGACATCGGCTACCAGTCCTCCAACTCCGCCGAGGTCACGCGCATGAACACCCCCATCGTGGACATCCCGATGAACGTGACCGTGTTCAACCAGCAGTTCATGGAGGACATCCTCGCGCGCGACACCACCGACGTGCTCGATTACGAGGCCTCCGTCCGCAAGACCACCGAGAACGACGCTTTTCTCGCCCGTGGCTTCGCCAGTGTCTCGGCCAACTTTCTCAACGGCTTCGCACAGCCCGCCGGCTTCGGCTCGCAGTCCGTCGCCAATATCGAGCGCGTCGAGGTCATCAAGGGCCCCGCCGCCGTCCTCTACGGCCAGGGCGGTTACGGCGCCACGATCAACCGCGTGACCAAGCGCCCGCTCGCGCGCCCGCAGTCCACGCTCCGCGCCTCCGTCGGCCCGCAGGATTCCTACCGCCTCGCCTACGACACCACCGGCCCCGTCCCGCTCTTCGGCGGCAAGCGCCTGCTCTACCGCCTCAACGTCGAGTGGGACGACGCCGAGGTCTACCGCGGCACGCCCAACAACCGTTTCAATCTCTCGCCGACACTCACCTGGAACATCTCCGACCGCACCCAGCTCGTCCTCGAATACACCCGCGACCGCCATGTGCGCCCCGGTGGCTGGGCGTTTCCGATGATGGCGCGCGACTACGACGGCATTGCGAGCGGCGACGGCGTGTATCACGCATTCGGCGACCGCGACTACAACCACACCTGGCCCGGCGACATCCGCCAAAACACCCGCCAGATCGCGTCGGCCGATGTCCGCCATATCTTCAACCGCGACTGGCAGTTCCGCTCGCAGGTCCAATACAGCGACCGCGACCAGCACCAGATCGAGACGCAGCCGTGGATCGAGTCGCTCACCATCCTCCGCGATGCCGTGCTCACGCCCCGTTCGTGGCGCGATGTCCCGCGCGGCACCGAGAATTTTCGCACGCGCAACGAGATCGCCGCGAAGTTCCGCACCGGCCCCGCCCGCCACCAGGTGCTCGCCGGCCACGCGTGGGATCTCCAATACGACGACAACAAGACCTCCCGCGCCGTGAACAACTACGGCGGGCTCGCGCCCGGCTCCGCCGCGCTTGAGGGCAGCGGCTTCAACACCACGAGCGGCGTCATCTTCAACCGGTTTCCCAGCCTCACGCTCGCGCAGTTCATCGCCAACCCGAAGCTCGCCGGCTTCAACCCCAACCTCCTCCTTCCCGTCAACGTCTTCGCGCCGGCCAGCTCGCCGGCCGTGCCCGCGCCCGCCCAGCGCCCGCCGCTCTACCTCGATACTTGGACGCGCAACAAAATCGGTAACCGCGAGCTCTACCTCAATGACCTCGTCGCGTTCGCCGACGAGCGTTTCTTCCTGCAGCTCGGCCTCCGCCGCACCTCCACCGATCGCGCCAACCTCAACCGAGTGACCGGCACGTTCCCGAGCCGTAGGCTAAATCCCGCCGCTGCCAAGGTGATCGCCTCCGCCGACTCGACCACCCACAGCGTCGGCGCGGTCTGGCACGTGACCGCCGACAAATCCTGGACGCTCTACGCCAACGCCAACAGCTCCTTCATCCCGGAGTTTCGCACGCAGGCCGACGGCTCCGGGCTCGATCCGGAGGAGGGCAACCAACGCGAGGCCGGCGTGAAATTCAGCCTGCGCGGCGGGCGGCTGCAGGGTCTCGTGAGTGCGTTCGACATCCGCCAGGAAAATATTTCCGAGGCCGATCCCGCCAACTCCGGCTACTTCCGGCAGGTGCAGGGCCTGCGCAGCACCGGCCTCGAGGTAAACCTCAACTTCCGCCTCAGCGACCGCTGGCTCGCCTTCGGCAGCTACACCTACGTCGACGCCCGCGAGGTGCGCACCAGTCTCTCGCAGCCGCGGCAGGCGAAGGACGCGTTCACCGTGTTTAACCGCTACACCTTCGACTCCGGCACGCTCAAGGGCGCCTTCGCGAGTCTCGGCACGATCTACGTCGGCCCGCGCCACAGCGATCGCGGCGCCAATCCGCGCAACGAGCCTACGTGGATCGCGCCCGCGTTCTGTCGCTTCGACGTCATCGCCGGCTACAAGGTGCCCGCCGCCCGCGGCAGCCGCTTCCGCCACGATGTCGCGCTCAAGGTGAAAAACGCGCTGAACAACAACCGCATGTTCTTCGTGATCACCCAGGACCGCTACACGCCCGACGCCGGCCGCGAGGTCGAACTCAACCTCAGCACCCGGTTCTAAGCAGCCTTCACCAGGCCTTCGGCACGCCAAGAGGCGCCCCGCCTACAAACTTCAACCGGCAGGTGTGCCAATTTCCCGGCCTCCGCCGCACTTGCCTTCCTTCGGCGGTGCGCTAGCTCATCCGCCGTGCCCCCTGCCGACCCCGAGACCGCCCGCTGGTTCTCCGCGAACATCCAACCGCAAACCGCCGTCCTGCGGGCGTGGCTGGTGCAGGGTTTCGGCCCGCGGCTGGCCGTCGACGACGTCCTGCAGGAGGCCTTTCTCCGCGTGCTCCGGGCCCGCGAATCCGGCGAGTTGCAGGCGCCCAAGGCTTTCCTTTTCGCCATCGCCCGCAACCTCGCGCTCGACCAGCTCCGCCGCCATGCGGTCTCGCGCACGGATGCCTTAGTGGAAGCGGACCTCTCAAACGTCTTGGATGACCATGCCAGCATCCCCGAAACCGTCGCCCGCGAGCAGGAACGCGCCCTCTTGACCGAAGCCATCCAGTCCCTCCCCGATCGCTGCCGCCAGGTCATGACCTTGCGCATCGTCTATGGCCTCACCCAGCGCGTGATTGGCGAAAGACTCGGCATCTCCGACCGCACCGTCGCCGCGCAGCTCGCTATCGGCACGGCCCGTTGCACGGACTTCATGCTGCGCCGCGCCGGCAGCCGCACCGCCCCGCGATGAAACGGCCTGAACCCGACTCCCCCGCCGCCCAGCGCCGGGCCCAAGCCGCCGCCGCCTGGCTCGTGCGCCGCGACCGTGGCCTCACCGCCGCCGAGCAGGATGAGTTCCTCGACTGGCTCGCCGCCGACCCGCGCCACGGCGAATGGCTCGCGGTGCACCGCCAGACCGTCGGCGATTTCAGCGCCCTGGCGCACTGGCGTCCGGAGCATAGCACGGAGCCCAACCCCGACCTCCTCGCGCCGCCACGGCGAAAAATTCACTGGTTCGCGCCCGCCTTGCTGGCCGCGGCCGCCGCCATTGCAATCGCCGTCGTCTCGTGGCGAGCGACGCCCACGGCGTCTGAGTTCCCTCCCGTCGCCGTCGACGATCTCAAGCGCCGCATCCTCGAAGACGGCTCGTCGATTGAATTGAACCTGGGTGCCGTCGTGACGACAGACTTCAGCGCGAGGGTGCGGCGCGCCACCCTCGTGCGCGGCGAAGCGCTTTTCACCGTGGCGAAAGACCCGGCGCGGCCGTTCCTCGTACGCGCCGGTGGAGTCGACGTCCGGGCCGTGGGCACCGCCTTTAGCGTGCGCCTCGACACCACCAACGTTGAGGTGCTGGTCACCGAAGGCCGCGTCGCCCTCGCGCGCATGGAAACCGACACCCCAGCCAACAAGAACGGTCAGGCAGATCCGTCCGCCGTCCTCCGCCCTCCGTCCGCCGAAATCTCCGCCGGCCACCGCGCCACCGTCTCCCTCACGACGGCCGCGCCCCCGCAGGTCGTTCCGGTCAGCCCGCAGGCGGTCGCCCAGCACCTCAACTGGCAGCCGCAGCTCCTCGATTTTTCTTCGGCGCCGCTGGCCGCAGCCGTGGCCGAGTTCAACCGCCGCAACCGCGTGCAGTTCATCCTCGCCGATGCCGAACTCGCCGCCCTGCCCATCGTCGCGTCGATCCGTTCCGACAACGTCGAGGGCTTCGCCAAGTTCCTCGCCGCCGCCCCGGGCGTGGAAGTCGAACGCCGCAGTTCGACCGAGATCGTGGTGCACCGGCGGCGGTGAGGCCCACCCCACCCGTCCCCTTGCCCACCTCTCGCGCCGTGAAAGACCACCGTCGCGAAGATTTCCCTAGTGAATCCGCCCGGCTGAAACGTCTTGGAGGGCTTGCCTTCAACCCCTTCAAGTCCGACCACTGGCTTTTCCGGCGGTGCATCCATTTTGCCTTTCTGCTGGTCCTCGCCGCTTCGGCGCCGGCCGCCGAGGCCCCGCGGGCCTTCGACGTCCCGGCCGGCGACGCCGCTGAAACTCTCAAGCTTGCCGCGCGCCAGGGCGGCCTCGAGATCGCGTTTTTCGCCGAGACGGTGCGCGGCATCCTCACGCCGGCTCTGCGCGGCAACTTCGCGCCGCGTGAGGCCCTCGAACGGCTCGTGGCCGGCACGGGCCTCGTGCTCATCTCGGACTTCGCCGCCGGCACGGTCAGCGTGCGCCGCGATTCACCCGCCGACGTCCCTTCCAGCCCCCCTGCCAAGTCTTCCCCTCCACCCCCTGTCATGAAATCCAAGAACCCCGTCGTCGCCCTCTTCGCTTGGTTTGCCCTCGCCGCCGTTCCGGCCACCGCGGCGGAAGCCACCGGCCTTATCGAAGGTCGCGTCTCTGATCCAGTCTCGGGCACCTACCTCGCCAACGCCCGCGTGACCGTCGACGGCGTCCGCCTCGAGGCCGCCACCGACGAGACCGGCACCTACCGGCTTGCCAACGTTCCCGCCGGCCCGGCCACGTTGCGCGTGATCTACACCGGCTTCTCCACCGAGACCAAGGCCGTCACCGTGCGCGCCGGCCAGCGCCTCGAGCAGAACTTTGAACTGCGCGCCGCGGGCGAGAAAGACGGCCTCGTGCGCCTCGACGCGTTCACCGTCGCCGCAAAGCGCGACATGGCCGCATCGGACATTGCGGTGAACGAGCAACGCTTCGCGGCGGAGATCAAGAATGTCGTCTCGACGGATTCGTTCGGCGACATCGCCGACGGCAACGTGGGCGAATTCGCGAAATACCTGCCCGGCGTCACGCTCAACCGCAGCGGCAGCGACGGCCTCACGATGTCCATCGGCGGTGTCCCACCCGGCGGCACGCCGGTCATGCTCGACGGCAGCGGCATCGCCAGCGCCACCGGCTCCAACGCCAACCGCCAGGTCGAGTTTGAGAACATCGCCGTGGGCAGCCTCGCCCGCGTGGAGGTGTCGCGCTCGCAGAATCCGGATACTCCGGCCAACGCCATCGGCGGCTCGGTGAACCTGATCAGCCGCAGCGCCTTCGAGCGCTCGCGCCCGTCCTACACGGTGAAGACGCATCTCTCGTTCCGCGGGCCCGATTTCAGCCTGACCCAGGAGCCGGGTCCCTTTCAGCACAAGGAATACGTTTTCCTCCCCAATCTGGAGGTGACCGCCGTCGTGCCGATCACGCGCACCTTTGGTTTCACCGCCAGCGCCCTGTCGAGCAACACCTACAACAACGGGCCCGGCGTCGTGCAGGACTGGGTGCCGACCGTCGCCGCGCAATCGGCCAACTTTCCGGCCACCACTCCGGACAAACCCTATCTCGTCCGCTATCGCCTGCAGGAGCGCCCCAAGATCACCAAGCGCAACTCCCTCAGTCTCTCGGCCGACTGGCGCGTCAGCGCGACGGACGTGCTGACCGTGGGCTTCCAGTATTCGTATTTCATGGCGGAGTTCTGGGTGCGGCAGCTCAACTTCGACGTGGGCCGCGCGGTGTCCTTCGGCGACAACTTCACGCAGGGCGCGCCGGGCGCCGGCTTCGTGCAAATCCTCACGGATGCCCGCGAGAAGAACAACACCGCCTGGGCGCCGAGCTTCCGCTACAAGCACAACGGCCCGCTCTGGCAGTGGCAGGTCACGGGCGCCTATTCCGCGGCCACCAACAACTACTCCAACGAGGGATATTTTCTCAGCAACAACGCCTTCTTCCGCAACGTGACCGTTCGCTTCCAGGATCTCTCGGAAGATCATCCGCGAATCGTTTCCGTGAAGGATGCGGCGGGCGTCGCCGACGTGAATCCCTACGACCTTGCGAACTACCGGATGGAAACGCTGAGCGGCCAGAACTTTAACAGCGCGGCCATCGTCCGCACGGTGGGCCTCTTCGCGCGGCGCGAATTCCAGCTCGGCCCGCTCCCGCTCGCGACCAAGGTCGGCGTCGACCTGCGCTCAGAGCACCGCGACCTGCGCCGCCCGACTCAGGGGACGAGCTTCATCGGCGCCGACCGCATCGCGCGCACCGCCGACGACAGCGCCGCCCAGTGGTTCGACCCGAGCTTCTCGTCGCGCGATCTCAAATTCGGACCACGCATGCAGTGGTTCGACCTCGACAAGGTGGGCGGCACGTTTCGCTCGAATCCCGAATATTTCACGAACACGGACACCGAGCAGATGAACGCCTATCGCAGCACCGTCACCGGTTCGCAGGCCATTACCGAAACAATCCTCGCGCCCTACCTTCGGCTCGACACCAGCTTGCTCGAGGGCCGCCTCCAATTCACGGGCGGCATGCGCTACGAGCGCACCGAGGACGAGGGCAACGGCCCCCTGATCGATCCGGCGCGGATCTACCAGCGCAACGCCGCCGGCCAGATCGTGCGCGACGCGCAGGGCCGGCCCGTCGCGATCGCGCCTTTCGCCACGCTGGCCGGCAGCCGGCTCGCCTACGTCGAACGGGCGACGAGCACCAGCCAGTCCTACGACGACTTTTTCCCCAGCGTGAACGGCTCCTTCAAGATCCGGCCCAACCTGATCGCGCGGGCCTCCTTCGGCCACTCGTTCAACCGGCCCGATTTTGGCAACATCCTCCCGACGATCAACCTGCCCGACCCCGAGTCCACCGCACGCACGATCACGGCCACCAATCCCGGCCTGAAGCCGTGGTATGCGAACAGCTACGGCGTCTCGCTCGAGTATTATTTCAACGAGCCCTCGACCGGCGTCGTGTCGGTCCGCGCCTACCGCCGCGACATCACCGATTTCTGGGGCACGACGCTCGCCCCCGCCACCGACGAATTTCTCGATCCCTACGGCGTCGATCCGGCGCAATACGGCTCGGCGCTCGGCTACTTTGTGAGCACGACGCGCAACGTCGGCGACGCGCGCGTCACCGGCACGGAGTTCGATTTCCGCCAGAACCTCACGTTCCTGCCGCGCTGGGCGCGCGGTTTCACGGTGTTCGGCAACGCCACACTGCAGCAGCGGCGCGGCACTCAGCAAGCGAGCCTCGGCGGCTTCGTGAAGAAGACCTTCAACTGGGGCGTCACGTTCAGCCGCGATCGCTACACGCTGCGATTGGCGGTGAACCACCGCGGCCAGATCGAGCAGGGCACCGTCACCAACGCCGGCGCCGAGCCCGGAACAATCATCTACCTGCAGGCGCGCGCGATCGCGGACCTCTCCGCCGAGTATCGCCTCACGCGCCGCTACGGGCTTTTCGTGACCGGCCGTAACGTGAACTCGGCCGACGAGGACACGATAAGGCAAGGCCCCTCGACCCCCGCCAACAAGATCATCACCAACCGCATCAACTACGGGCCGACGTGGTATGTGGGCGTGAAGGGGACGTTTTGATCGATCGGGGCGGGTCTCCGAACCGCCCTGAAATCGCCTCGCACCTCGAAGTTGTTTCGCACGCCGAACTCGCTCCGCAACCCTTGAAGGCGGGGCGGAGGCCCGCCCAACTCTCGAACGCCATGAATCGTCGCACGTTCCTCTCCGTCACCGCGGCGGCGGCGTGCGGGTGGTCGTCCACGCGTGGCGCGGGCCGGACGCCCGCGGATGACATGGGTGTGATCAAAGCGCGGCTCGTCGCGTGTTTTCGCCGTTCAGCCCACGTCGCCGTGCCCGAATCTGCGGCGGCACTTGTGCGGGAGCTGCGGGCCGACGGGTCGTGGGCGGATCTCGACGAGGGCTCGCCGCTGGTCTCCGGTCAGATCTACTTCCGCCCTTTTCCGCACGTGCATCGATTGCGCAAAATCGCCGGCGCCTGGCTCGAGGCCGGAAGCGCGCCGTCGGGGGTGGCACTCGCCGAAGCGCTGCATCGCGGGCTGGGCTGGTGGCTGAAACATCGGCCGACGGCGCGCGCCTCGTGGTATCAGGAGATCGGCGCGCCCACGCAGCTCGCGCAAATGCTGCTGTTCGCAGAGGGAATTTTTTCCGCGGAGGAGCGCGCGAGCGTCGTGGCGCTGCTGCGCACCGCGGTGCAGCCGGACGGTTCGCTCGTGTATTCGGGCAAACCCGCCACGGGACAGAACCTGATCTGGGAGGCGCAGCTTCAAATTATCGCCGGCTGCCTGACGGACGACGCGGGGACAGTGGAGCGCTACGCGCGGCGCGCGGAGCAGGAGATGCAACTCACGACCGCGGAGGGACTGCAGCACGACTACAGCTTTCACCAGCACGGACCGCAGCTTTACGCGGGCGGCTACGGGCAGGATTTCGCGGAAGATTGTTCCCGGTTGGTCGCGGCGCTGGCGGGCACGCGATTCGCATTCCACGCGCCCACGATCGAAAACCTGGTGCGCTACGTTTTGGACGGCCAGCAGTGGATGATCCGCGGCCGGCATTGGGATTTCGGCGTCGTCGGGCGCTGGGTGGCCTGGCCCGAGGGCACGCGGACGGCCTCGGGGTGGCGCGCGGGGTTTCCGGGCGCGACCGGTCTCGCGCACGCGTGCCGCGACCTCCACGCCCACGCCGCCGCTCGCTCCGACGAAGTCGCCGCGATGGCGGCGCGGCTCGACGGCCGCGTCGGGCCCGGCGCAGGCGCACCGCGCGGCTGCCGCGTCTTCTGGCGTTCCGAGCATGTCGTGCTGTCGCAGGCGGACTATCGGTTTGCCGTGCGGATGTCGTCCCGCCGCGTGAACGGCACGGAGACATCGGCCACCGGACAGGGGTTGCTCAACTGGCATCTCGGCGACGGCGTGACGTGCCTCATGCGATCGGGGCGGGAATACGACAACATCGCGGCGGTGTGGGATTGGCGGAGATTGCCGGGCGTGACGTGCGTCCAGCTGCCCGACGAGCCCCTGCCGCGCAATGTTTGGGGAAAAGGCTCGGAAGGCGGCAGTGACTTTGCCGGCGGGGTCAGCGACGGCGAGGTCGGGATCGCCGCGATGGAACTGGCGCGCGGCGGTGCACGGGCGCGCAAGGCTTGGTTCCTCACCGGGCACGGCGCGGTCTGCCTCGGCTGCGGCATCGGCGCCGAGCGCCGGGGAGCGCCGCTGGTCACGGGCGCCGAGCAGTGCTGGGCGGAGGGCATCGTCGAGACCAGCGAAGGGAAGCTATTCGACGCTGTGCCGGAGCACAGCCTGCGCGGCCGGAGCTGGGTGACGCATGCGGGCGTCGCCTACTTGTTCGGTTCCGCGAGCAACGTGCGCGTGCGCGTGCAGGACCGGCGGTCGGGCTGGGAAACCGTGAACACGTTTATCCACGCGCCGGAGGCGGTCTCCGGCCGCGTGCTCGAGATCGCGCTGGAGCATGCGGCGGACGAAACCGGGACCTACCACTACATGGTTGCGCCCGGGCTGGCGCCGGCGGACATCGCGGCGTTTCGCACGCGCGACGAACCGCAGGTCCTGGCCAACTCGGAGCGCGTGCAGGCCGTCGTATCCGGGAACCGGTGCTGGTTGGTGTTTTGGCAGGCGGGCGCGATTCCGTTGGACCGGACGACCCGAGTCCGGGTCGACCGGCCGGCGCTGGTCCTACTCCGCCATGACCGCGAGATCTGGCACGTCGCCGTGGGCAATCCGACGCACGCAGTCGGCTCGATGACGGTGACCTTGGAGCAAAACGGCGCGACGTCGCGGGCGCGGTTCGACTGGCCGGCCGGACCGCGCGCGGGCGAACCTCTGCTCGGGGAGCTGCGCCGCGCCTGAGTGCCGGGAATTGCTTCGCCCAACTTTATGATGAAACGCCGCCACTTCCTCGCCTCCGCCGCCACCGCCGCGCTGGGCGCCTCACTGCGCGGCGCAGCCGCCAAGCGTCCACCGCGAATCCTCCTCCGCGGCTCGTGGCAGAGCGTGAACATCGGCGACATCGGCCACACGCCGGGCGCGCTGCGCGTCTTCGAGCGCCATTTTCCGGAGGCGGAAATCACGCTCTGGCCTGGCGACCTCGGGCATGGCTCGCGCGAGATGCTCGTGAAAAATTTCCCGCGGCTCAAAATCGCGCAAGGCAGCCTCGACGCCGCCGGCCAGCCCACCGCCCCGCTCGCCAAGGCGTGGGCCGACGCCGATCTGCTCGTGTGCGGCAGCGGCTCCGGCATGGGCAACTGGCACGGGCACGTGCACGCGTTTCGCGCCGCCACGGGCAAGCCCATCGGCGTGCTCGGCCTGACGACCGATCCGGTGTCCGGCTTCGGTCCCGGCCGCGATCCCGAGGGTGGCACGCTGCGCAGCCTGCGCGAGCGCTCGCGCCGCCTGCCGCCCGATCACTTGTCCGCCGATTGGCGCCGCGTGATCGACGCCGCGTCGTTCTTCTTCAGCCGTGATTCGATCTCGCTCGATTATCTTCGCAGCCAGCGCGTCAAGGTGCCGGTCCTCGAGCTCGGCCCCGACCTGCAGCTCGGCATGCACGTGCGCGACGACGCCACCGCCGCCGCCTACCTCCAGCGCCACGGCCTCGAGCCGGGGAAATTCATCTGCGTCCTGCCGCGGCTGCGTTACACGCCCTATCATCGGATGCGTGGCGACACCCAGCTGATGCCCGACGATCGCGCCAAGGACGCCATCAACGCCCGCACCGTCGCATCGGATCACGCCGGCTTGCGCGACCTCATCGTCGCCTACGTGAACCAGACCGGCCACAGGGTCCTCGCCTGCCCCGAGATGACCTACGAGATCGCGCTCGCCAAGGAACAGCTCGTCGATCCGCTACCGGCCGACGTGAAGAAAAACGTCGTGTGGCGCGATCGCTACTGGCTGCCGGACGAGGCGGCGTCGGTTTACGCGCAGGCGCTCGCCGTCGTGAGCATCGAGTGCCACTCGCCGCTCATCGCGCTGCACAACGGCACGCCGGCGTTTCACGTCCGCAACCCCACCGATACCTGCAAGGGCGAAATGTATCGCGATTTCGGCGCGGGCGATTGGCTCTTCGAGGTCGAGGAGGCCTCCGGCGCCGTGCTGTGGCCGCGCCTCGAGGCCATCCTCCGCGATCCCTCCGCCGCCAAGGCCAAGGTGAAGGCGATCATGGCCGGCATCGAGTCGCGGCAACGGCGCATGATCGAGGTCGTGCGCGCAACGGTCTCGCCGCTCATCTGATTCTTTCTTTCGCTCCCGCCATGAACGGTTGCCACTGCCTCACCACCACCGCCGACGACCGTGCCTATTGGAACGTGGGCGTGCAGGAGACCTTCTGAACCCGCCGCACTTCACGTCACTCAACTTCATCCTACTTCCAAAATGATCTCACGCCGCACCTTTCTAAAAACGTCCGGCCTCGCGCTCGGCGCGAGCGCCTTGCCCGCCGTCGGCCAAACCACCAAGCCGCGGAAGACCGTCCTGCTGCAATGTGGTTGGGCGGTCAAAAACATCGGCGACGTCGGCCACACGCCGGGCACCTTGCGCTTTCTCGAGCAGTATCTGCCTCAGGCGAATGTCATCCTCTGGGCCGCCAACACCAACGCGCAGGTGGACGCGATGCTCAAACGGCGGTTCCCGCAGCTGGAGATCGTCAAGGGCTCGCTCTCCGAAAAGGACGGAGCCATCCAGCGGGCCATCCAGCGCTCCGACTTTTTTCTCCGTGGACCCGGGATGGGCCAGAGCACCGATTTCATGATCCACTGCCGGAAGATCGGCAAGCCCTGGGGCCTGCAGGCCCAGTCGTATTTCCCCGACATGATCAACGGGCCCGGCGCAGCGGAGCGCGTCGCGCTGCTCAACAGCGCCGCCTTCATCTACTGCCGCGATTCCAAGACGCTCGCCATGCTCCGGAGCGCGGGCATCAAGCCGCCCGTCCTCGAATTCGCGCCCGACGGCTGCTTCGGCATCGACGTGCGCGACGAGGAAAGGGCGCTGGCCCGTCTGAAGAAGCACGGCCTGGAGGAGAGGAAGTTCATCACGTTGCAGCTTCGCACGCACTCGCCCAGCAGCCCCGGGGTGGACGACAGCCGGCCGCAAAAACTCAACCCGCTCCACCCGACGCCGGCGAACATCGCCGACGACACCCGGCGGGCCAAAGTCTATCAGGACCTCATCGCGATGTGGGTGAAGGAAACCGGCGGCAAAGTCGTCATCGCCCCCGAGGTGCAGAAGGAAATGATCTACAACAAGCAGTTCGTCTACGATCCGCTGCCCGACACGCTCAAGCGGCACGTCGTGAACTTCGACGAATTCTGGAATGTGGACGAAGCCTGCTCCTTCTACGCTCGCGCGCACACCGTCATCTGCCACGAGCCGCACACGCCCATCATGGCCCTCGCGATGGGCCGGCCGATGTTGCACACGTTCTCCGAATTCCATTCGCCAAAATGCTGGATGTTTAAGGACATCGGCCTGGAGGAATGGGCGCCCGAATTCGACGCCACGCCCGCGAAAAAGATGTTCGAGATTCTGATGGGCATCCACCGGGATTACCCGGCGGCGCAGGCCAAAGTCAAAAAAACCATGGCCTACGTCGAGGATCGCGCCAAGTCGCAGATGAACGTGCTGAAGGGAATCATCGGCGCCTGAAAAGTAGGGCGGGTCTGTGACCCGCCCTTTCGTTTCTTGATTGTTCGCACCAAAGGCGGGTAACAGACCCGCCCTACTTCAAACCCCGAATTTCTCCCATGAATCGCCGCCACTTCCTCGCCTCGGCCGCTACCGTGGCCGCAACCGCCGCGCTCTCGCGCCCGCTGCGCGCCGCCGACTCGAAACGCCCGCCACGCATTCTCCTCCGCTCCTCGTGGCAGAGCGTGAACATCGGCGATGTCGGCCACACGCCCGGCGCGCTCAACATCCTCGAGAAACACTTTCCCGAGGCTGAGCTGATGCTCTGGCCCGGCAACCTCGGCCACGGTTCGCGTGATTTGCTTACCAAGGCCTTCCCGCGCCTGCGCTTCGTCGAGGGCAGCGTCAACGCCGAGGGCAAGCCCACCACGCCCGCGCTCACGCAGGCCTGGGCCGACGCCGATCTCTACCTCAGCGGCAGCGGCTCCGGCTTTCCCGCGTCGAACCACGCCGTCGCCTTCGTCAACGCCACGGGAAAACCCGTCGGTGTCTTCGGCGTCTCCGCCGATCCGATCTCCGGCTTCGGCGCGGGCCGCGATCCCGAAGGCGGCACGTTGAAGAGCCTCCGCGAGCGCGCGCTCAAGCTGCCGCCCGGCACCCTCGCCGGCGACCCGCGCACGATCATGGACCGCGCCGCGTTCTTTTTCTGCCGCGACACCATCACGCGCGACTACCTAAAGGCACAGCGCGTGAAGGCGCCCATCGTCGAATTCGGCCCCGATGCCCAGCTCGGCATGTCGCTGCGCGATGAGGCCCGCGGCCTCGCCTACCTGCGCGACAAGGGGCTCGAGGAGGGCAAGTTCATCTGCGTCATCCCGCGCCTGCGTTACACACCCTACCACCGCATGACGCCGCCGCGCAAAGCCACGCCCGACGACGCCGTGAAGGACGCCGTCAACGACCGTACCACCGAGCTCGACCTCGCCAAGCTCCGCGACCTCATCACCGCCTACGTGCGCGCCACCGGCCACCGCGCCTTCGTCTGCCCGGAGATGACCTACGAAATCGAGCTCGCGCGCGACCACGTGATTGCGCCGCTGCCCGCTGACGTGAAAAAGAACGTCGTTTGGCGCAACACCTACTGGATGCCCGACGAGGCCGCCTCGATTTACGCGCGCGCCCTCGCGGTCGTGAGCATCGAGTGCCACTCGCCGCTCATCGCCCTGCACGTCGGCACGCCGACGTTCTACATCCGGCAGCCCACCGACACCTGCAAAGGCCAGATGTACCGCGATATTGGCGCCGACGATTGGTTCTTCGAAATCGATGAAACCAACGGCCCGCAGCTCTGGTCGCGGCTTTCCGCCATTCACAAAAATCCCGCCGCCGCCCGCGCCAAGGTGAAGTCGATCATGGCCGGCGTGGAGAAACACCAGCGACGGATGGTCGACGCCGTGCGCGGCGCCATCGAAGCACCGCGCGGCCACGGCTGATCCCGCCGCCTACTCCCAGCGAGCAAGGCACGCCGTAGCGACCAAGGCGGGGAAGGGCGACGGCCTCGAGATGCCGCCAAGCGGGCAGGGCCGGGGCTCGCGGTTCAAACTTGGGATCGCCCAAAATCTGTTTCCTCGCCCGGAAAAACCGCGTACTCTCGGAACCGTTCTGGCGTGTCTCGCCACCCCTGCCTTCGGAACTCAAACCAACCTGCCATGCACCTGCCCCCTGCCTCCCGTCTCCGCCTTGCCACCCTGTTCGCGCTGGCCGTGAGTGCCGCGCTGCCTCTGGCGGTCCAAACCTCCGCCGTCGCCCAGACCGCTCCCGCCGCCGCCCGCCCTGCCGCCAAAGAAGACCCCGTGCAGCTCTCCGCCTTCGAAGTCACCACGTCCAAGGACATCGGCTACCAGTCCACCAACGCCGCCGAGGCTACGCGCATGAACGCGCCCATCGAGAACATCCCGATGAACGTCGCCGTCTTCAACCTCGCCTGGCTGCTCGACGGTCGCGAGCTGCGGGCTCTGCTTCCCGTCGACGCCAAAACGCCGCACCGATGAAATTCACCCGCTTCGCCCCAAGCCCCCGTCCGTCTGAACCGATCTCGATGCTCCGATACTCCGTCCCGCTCTTAGCCGCCATCGGCGCGATTCTCCTTTGCCGAGCCCCCGCCCGTGCCGCCACGCCGTTCCTCGAAAAAACCCATCTCTTCGAGGAAAAGACCGACGGTTTCGTCTCTTATCGCATCCCGGCCCTCGTCGTGACGGCCAAGGGCACCGTGCTCACCTTCTGCGAGGCGCGGAAATACTCCGGCCTCGACTGGGGGGAGATCGAGATTCACCAGCGGCGCAGCACCGACGGCGGCCGCACCTTCGACCGTGCCCGCCAGATCGCGCACCTCGGCCCGCGCTTGCCGCGCAATCCCGCCAACGCCGACCAGCCGCCCGGCAAGGTCATCGGCGAGCCGGGACAACAAACGGTGAACAACCCCGTCGCCATCGCCGACCGCGACGGCACCGTGCACTTCATCTACTGCGTCGAATACATGCGCACTTTCTACGTGCGGAGCACCGACGACGGCGTCACGTGGAGCCGGCCTGTCGACATCACCGCCGCCGCCGATCGCATCCGCCCGGAATGGCCGTGGCGCGTGATCGCGACCGGCCCCTGTCACGGCATCCAGCTCCGCAGCGGCCGTCTCGTCGTCCCCGTGTGGCTCGCCAAGGCCGAGGGCGGCGCGCACGGCCAGGCCGTCGTCGCGACGCTCTTCAGCGATGATCGCGGCGCCACGTGGCAGCGCGGCGAAATCGCGGTCCCCAACACTGCCACCACGCCCGCCGTCAGCGAGGCCACCGTCGCGCAACTCGGCGACGGCCGCGTGATGCTCGTCGCGCGCAACCACGCCCCGTCGCACCGCAAGATCGTCGTGTTCAGCCGCGACGGCGCGACCGGGTGGAGCCGCCCCGAATTCGCCGAGGCGTTGCCCGAGCCCATCTGCCAGGCGAGCCTCTTCAGTTACGCCGATCCCGCCGCTTCTGGAAAAACGCACCTGCTCTTCGCTGGCCCCGCGTCACTCGAGCGCGCCGACGGCAAGGCCGCGCCCGGGGCCCGCCGCGACCGCCAAAACCTCTCCGTCAAACTCAGCCACGACGACGGGCGCACGTGGGCTGCGACACGCACGCTCGAGCCGGGCCCGAGCGCCTATAGCGATCTCGCCGTGCTCCCCGACGGCACGCTCCTGTGTTTCTACGAGAGCGGCCGCCCCGGAGCGACGCGCCCCAACTCCACGCGCACCGACTGGCCCTACGCGCGCCTCACGCTCGCGCGCTTCAACCTCGCCTGGCTCACCGCCGGGCCCGCGCCGCCCTGAGCCGCCGCGCTCCTCGCCCGCTTCGTCCCGCTTCCCATGTCGCCCGCTTCCGTCGCCTTCGGCGGCCTCAATTACCTCACGCTCGGTGCCTACCTGCTCGGCACGCTCTGGCTCGGCCTTTGGTTCGCGCGGCGCAACCGCAGCACGAACGACTATTTTTCCGCCGGGCGCCGCATCCCGTGGTGGGTGATGGGCATCAGCATCTCCAACGTCAGCTCGATCTCCTACATGTCCATCCCCGCGAAAGCCTACGCGGAAAACTGGACGATCTTCTGGGTCAACGCGCCCATCGTGCTGCTCGCGCCGCTCGTGATTCTCGTGTTGCTGCCCGTGTTCGCGCGGCTGCGCTCGGCCTCGGCTTACGAGTTTTTGGAAACGCGCTTCGGCCTCGCCGCGCGGCTCTACGGCGCCACCGCCTTCATTTTCCTCCAGCTCGGCCGCATGGCGCTCGTCATCTATCTGCCCGCCCTGGCGCTCGCCGCCGTCACCGATCTCAATGTGATCGTCTGCATCGTCCTCATCGGCGCCGTCAGTGCGATCTATTCGGTCGTCGGCGGCATCGAGGGCGTGGTGTGGACGGACTTCGCGCAGACGGTGTTCCTCATCGGCGCGGCGTTGCTCAGCTTCGCGCTGATCGTCTGGCGGCTCGACGGCGGTTTCGGCACCCTCGTGCAGGTCGCCTCCGCGCACGACAAGTTCCGCTCGATCCGCTGGTCGGGCGACTACACCACGACCGCGATTTGGGTCGTGCTGGTCGGCAGCCTGTTCACCCAGCTCGTACCCTACATCTCCGACCAGAGCCTGATCCAGCGCTACCAGACGACCACTGATGTCCCGGCCGCGGGCCGCGCGCTCTGGACCAATGCTGGCATCGCGCTCCTCAACACCTGCCTGCTGCTCGGCGTGGGCACGGCGATGTTCGTCTACTACCGCCAGTATCCTGCGCACCTCGCGGGCCTGCCGAAGGCCGACGCGATCTTGCCCTTCTTCATCGCGCGCGAGCTCCCGCCCGGTGTCGCCGGCCTCGTGGTCGCGGGGATTTTCGCCGCCGCCCAGTCCGCGATTTCGACGAGCCTCAACGCCACCTCCACCGTGATCGTCACCGATTTCCTCCAACGCCTCGGCCCGCCGCGCGACGATGCTCACTGGCTACGGAGCGCCAAGGCGATCACGGCGATCGCGGGCGTAGTGGCAGTCGCGCTCGCGTGCCTGCTCGCGGTGACGCCAATCGAGTCGGCCTTCGATTTCTTCCAACGCCTCGTCGGCCTCACGTCGAGCGGCCTCGCCGGGCTGTTCATCCTCGGGATTTTCACGCGACGCGCCCGCACCGCCGGCGTGCTCACCGGCGCGGTCGCCAGCGCGTTCGTGCTCTATCTCGTGCAGACCCAGACCAAGGTGCACGTTTATCTCTACGCGCTCACCGGCATCACCGTGTGCGTGGTCGTCGGCTACGCTGCGAGCCGCCTGCTCGACGCGGTGCGTTCGCGGCCCGCCGCCGTGCCGCCGGTGTGATTCAGCCATGCAACCCGCACGCGCCACCGACATTCGCGGCAACTGGGCCACGCTGCTGCTGCCCATCAACCGTGACGACTCCATCGACTTCGCCCTGCTCGCGGCCGAACTCGACCACTTCGTCGCCGCGCGGGTCGACGGCGTGTATTCCAACGGCAGCGCGGGCGAATTCTACACGCAGACCGAAGACGAGTTCGACCGTGTGAGCGCGCTCCTCGCCGAGCGCTGCGGACGCGCCGGCACGCCGTTTCAGATCGGCGCTTGCCACATGAGTCCGCAGCTTTCGCGCGAGCGCGTGCGCCGGGCGAAGGCACTGGCGCCGGGCGCGTTTCAGGTGATTTTGCCCGATTGGTTTGCGCCGACGTTCGATGAGGTCGTCGCGTTTCTCGACACCATGGCTGCCGAGGCCGCGCCGGTGCCGCTCGTCGTCTACAATCCCCCGCACGCGAAGCGTCGTCTCACGCCGCCCGAGTGGGCGCAGCTCGTCGACCGCATTCCCGGGATCGTCGGCATGAAGGTGCCCGGCGGTGACGACACCTGGTTCGCGGCGATGCAGCTGCTCTTCACGCGCGTGTCCGTCTTCATCCCGGGCCACACACTGGCGACCGGCCTCGCCTGTGGCGCCCACGGCGCCTATTCCAACGTCGCCTGCCTGAGCCCCGCGGGCGCGCAGCGCTGGAGCGACCTCTGCCGCGCCGATCCGGCCGCCGGCCTCGCGCTCGAGCGCCGCATCCAGGCCTTTTGGTTCGCCCACGTCGCGCCCCTGATCACCGAGCTCAAGCTGCCGAACATGGCCGTCGACAAAGCCGCTGCCGTCGCGGGCCACTGGCTGCCGGGGCTCCACCCGCGGCTGCGTTGGCCCTACCGCAGCGCGTCACCCAAGCAATGCCTCGCCCTGCGGCAAGCGGCGGAGAGCGCTTTGCCGGAGTTCTTCCCCGGTGCCGTCGGCTGAACCTGCTCGCACCCCGTCGTTGACCTTCCCCACCGCACCGCAATTTTTCTCCCATGCACCTCCTCCGTTTGCTCCTGGTTTTCCTCGCCGCCGGCGTCGCGCTCCACGCCGCGCCGTTGCTCGAATCCACCCCGGTCTTCCCCGCCAACTCCAACGGCATCGTGCGCCACCGCATCCCCGGTGTCGTCGTCACGCCCAAGGGCACCGTGCTCGCCTACTGCGAGGCGCGGAAAAACAACAGCTCCGACTGGGGCGAGATCGAGATCCACCTGCGCCGCTCCCCCGACGGCGGCAAGACCTGGGACGCGCCCCGCCAGATCGCCCACGGCGGTCCGCGTCTCGAAGGCAACCCCCGCAAGAAAAGCGGCGGCGACCGCGAGCAGACCGTCAACAACCCCGTCGCCATCGTCGACCGCGTCACCGGCGCGATCGAGTTTGTCTACTGCGTGAACTACGCGCGGGCCTTCTCGATGCGCAGCACCGACGACGGCCTCACGTGGAGCGCGCCCGTCGACATCACCGCGAGCTTCGAGCCCTTCCGCCGTCACTACGATTGGAAGGTCATCGCCACCGGCCCGGGCCACGGTCTCCAGCTCAAGAGCGGCCGGCTCGTCGTTCCCATCTGGCTCGCCTACGGCAACACCGGCGATCACAAGCCCTCCGCCGCCGCCACAATCTACAGCGACGATCACGGCAAGACCTGGCGCGCCGGTGACATCGCCTTCCCGAACGCTGGCGAGTTCGGCGACCCCAACGAAACCATGATCACCACGCTCGCCGACGGCCGCGTGATGCTCGTTGCTCGCAGCGTCTCCAAGGCCAACCGCAAGCTCGTCAGCATCAGTGCCGACGGCGCCACGGGTTGGAGCACGCCGAAATTCCACGATCAACTCTGGGAGCCGATCTGCATGGCGAGCATTGTCGCGCACCCGTCACGGCCCGGCACGCAGCTCTACTCCGCGCCGCACACGCTCGGGCGTGACGCCGCCGGCAAGGAAATCCCTGCCGGCCGGGGCAAACGCGAAAATCTCTCGATCAAGCTCAGCCGCGACGACGGCCACACCTGGCCCGTGAACAAGACGCTCGACGCCGGCCCCAGCGCCTACTCCGACCTCGCCGTGCTGCCCGACGGCACCGTCCTTTGCCTCTACGAAAAAGCCTCCGACATCGTCGCTGCCCGCTTCAATCTCGAGTGGATCGCCGCCAAACCATGATCCACCGCAGCGCCATGCGCCCGCGAAGAGTGCACCGCGGATTGTGGTCCATCTTGTGCGTCCTCTTTTCGACCGTCGTGCTGACTGCGTTTTCATGGGCGGCGGAAAACATCGCGGCCCTTCAATGCCGGGGTGCCTCAGGCCATGGGCTGCACGATCCCCACCGCCACCCACCGCGACATGCGCCGGGTGGACTGGCCGGCCCGCCAGACCACGGCGGGCCGATCCACGGGGTCAATCCGCTAGCCCGGGCATTTCCCAACGCGACAACCGCAAACGAAGGAGGGGCGGTTGCCCAACCACCCAACTACGGTCGGCCGACGGTTCTTCGGCGGTTGGGAAACCGCCGCTCCCTGTGGAACGATCAAAATCGTCGCAGGAATGCACGATGCGGACGGATAGCAGCACACCTCTACATGCGAAATCTTCGGGCTAGCAGCCTGTTGCTAGCGGCTTCGCGAACATCGATAAACGGCGGCGGTTTGAATCTACGGACGCTTCCTGGCGTACAAAATGCTGCGTCTTCTCGGCCTTCAGAGGTAAAGAACAGAGAAGAAGATTATCTTTGGTGAATTCCTAAGAAGATCGACCCGAAGAATATCGATTTTCAAACCGTCGGATCTTCGTGGGTATCAGCTCGCCGCTGACACACGTCTCCCGCCTCGCGCGATTCAAGCCCGCCGTATATCCGAAAATGGGGCTGCCGCCATGCCCGTGCGCACCGCCATTCGCGATTCGCGTCATGACCCCATCGGATTGGCTCACTCCGCGCCGCCGTCTGCTGGCTCGGTCGCCGATAACCGCCCAGTCCGGTCCAGCTTCTGGACCAATCCGCCACTGCAACATGCAACATGCTGCCCCCTGCGATGGACGCCCCCTGCGATGGACGCCAAGCCCCAAAGCCAGACCCCTTTCGCTCGATTTGGCGCCATCGGCGTGAGCCGCCGCCGCCAGCCTCAAATCGCCACGTATTGCAGCCGAGGCACGCGCTCAAATGCCCGCTCGCGGCCAACCAGTTCGGCCCCGTAAGCGAGCGCCGTGGCGGCAATCCAGGCGTCATTCTCGCCGAGTCGTTGCGACAGCCGACGCTGCATTTCCGAGCAGCGGTAGGCAATGGCCCGCGAGAGCGCGACCACGCGGAATTGCGAGATGAACGCTTCGACTTCGACCAGGCTTTCAAACCCTTCGGCGAATTCCGCGAGAGTTACGATGCTGATCGCCGCCGGCTCCAAGGGCCGCGCCGCAAGCAGCCGACGGGCCGGGCCGGTGCGGCGGTCGGAGAACTCCGCCTCGAGCTCGATCACAAAACTGGTGTCAAGCAGCAGCACGGCGACGGCGTTTTCGGCCGGCGCCAACTCCCTCCAAGGGTTGGAGGGCGGCGAGCAGTTCTCCCGCCGTCAGCGCGGGGCGGTCGGTGACCAGGCGGCGGACGACTTGCGAAAAGGATTCCCGCCGCTGTTTTTCCCGCCGCAGCATCCGGTAAGCGTCGGTTTCGAGGGAGATGGTCTTGGAAGACATACACAGACCATACACAGACAAGCGGATAGGGTCAAGCCGCTGAACTTGAGATCAGACTGGGCGTTGCGCGGCGGGTCGCAGCGGTTCTCGCCGGTAGCTGCCCCGCAAACCACTTGACCAAGGTAGCTGAGTGTCCTTTCGCGCCTCGGAAATTTCCCTTGCATTGAAACTGCACCGAACCGTTGCGCTGGTCCTGGAGTCACAGCCGGGCAGTTTCATCGAGGTGCGGGCAGGGAGACCGGGAGAGGTTTGGCCAATGCGGCGAGGCGGTTCAGGTCCGCGGGAGTCAGTGCGCGATTGAAGACGGCCACGCCGCCAATCCAGCCGGTGAAGCCGACGCTGCGGCTGCTGTGAATCACGCGGCCGATGGTGAAGGGGCCGCCGGTGCCGTCGTTGGCGGGGGTGTAGAGCCGGTCGTGGGAAAACCACCAAGGGTTCAGGCGCAGCGCCGCGAGGTCGCGGGCCGTCTCGATAAAGGCGCCGTCGGCGCCGCGGCGGAGCGTGACCTCGATGCGCGTGTAGCGGAACTCGCGGAGCTCGACGCGTTCGTCGGCAGACTCGCGGAGGATTTTTGTGGATACAATCTGATCCTCGGGCGGGTTGTAAAATTGATCGGGGGGAAACGCAGAGTCCTCGCCGGGCTGGAGGCCGGGCTCACGGTGGAGGCGGCCCTGCAGCCACGCATGGTAGGCCGATTTGATGAGGTTGTCGGTTTTGGGATTCTCCAACCACCGGTCGCCGGCGACGCCGTTGAGCCAGCCAGTGAGCTCTTGGGTCGTGTGGTTGTAGGTCATCGCGAAACACTGCCACGACGCATCGAGCACGGCGGCGGGAGAGTCGGCAGGAACGGCGGGCGAGACGTCGGCCGAGTTGCACTTGTGGAGCGCGTAGCGGTTGAGAAATGAACTCGCGCCATTTTCGGAGACGTGGCCGCAGGCGGAGCCGGCTTTGTTGAGGCCGGCGAAGAGGGCGTATTGGCGCTGGCCGCGCTCGACCTTCTTGATGCCGGCGGTCTCGTTTTGTTTCAGATCGGTGCCCTCGTGCCAAATCCCGGCGAGGGCGTGGTTGCCGCTCTCGCGGATGGCCCAAACGACGACGGTCACGGATTGGTTGGGGCCTTTGAGGTCGATGGGTGAGTCGTGGAGTCGCGCCCGCGGGACGAAGAGAAACGGGCGAAACGTGGCGTCGGTTTCCTGCCGGATGCGAATGGCCTCGCCGAAGGGCCCGCGGCCGAGGAGCGGAAAATCGGCGTAGGTGGCGGTGCGACCCTCGCCCCAGAGGTCGTGGATGTAGTTGCCGGCATCGAGGGGAAACCGGTTGGTCGCG
Source organism: Opitutaceae bacterium (assembly GCA_005792355.1). GTDB lineage: Bacteria > Verrucomicrobiota > Verrucomicrobiia > Opitutales > Opitutaceae > ER46. The sequence continues at coordinate 3,068 of SXSC01000007.1, read as the reverse complement.
CCGGCCGGCACATGGGCGGTGAAGCGATGCGGGGCGGCCTGTTCGCGTTGCACGAAATCCCAGAAAGCGACGCAGCCGGGCGTGCTCGTGACGGCGGCGACGCGGTCGGCGGGGGTGGCGGCGGAAACGGCAAAGCACGCGCCGAGGAAGGTGAGTGCGTTGAGTGAAGCACGAGGGAGTTTCATAAGAAACGAGAAGTCAGAAAATGGGAGTGGCGAAGGTGATTTGGCCCGTGCGCTGCGAGTGAAGCAAGACGGTTGAGACCACCTTGACGCGGTCGTGACCGGGGCGGTGGCGCTCGCGGCCCCTCATTATGTGCGTTAGACCTAAGCTATCTCTGGGCGTCAACGCCGACGTCCCCGCGCGGCGCGCCGTGGCCAATCATGTATTTAGGCGCGACAGTTTGCGGTTTCGCTGCAGCCGACGATTTCAAATCACTTCGATCAAGCGGTGTTGCTGTCCGGCCAGTTGCACGATTCCCACGAGGCGGGCTTCGAACCACAGGCGCAGCACACGGTTGGTCGTGTTGCCCACGCGGAGCCATACAATCATCGGGGCACTTTCCGTCTGAATTGATCGCGCGGCAAAGTCTTCGTCCTTCGTGACGATGATCGCGCCCGTCTTTAAAGCGTGAGCCCAAATTGCTCCATCCTCGGCGTCGCGGAGTCCGGCGTCTTCGACGTGGCTGGCTTCATGACCCGCTTCACGCAGCCACCCTGCAAGAGCAGGCGGCAACTGGGCATCAATCAGGAATTTCACTTCGCCAGCGACAGGACGGCGTGATCGACCTGACGCGCCGCGTATTCCAATGCCGCCTGAATGTCTTCACGTTCCAAATAAGGATAGCTTTCCAGGATCTCCGCCTCCGACGCACCACTGGCCAGCATGTCCAACACATCTTTCACGCGGATGCGCATGCCGCGGATGCACGGCCGACCACCGCATTGGTTCGAATTGAAGGTGATCCGCTGCATCTGGCTCATACCCTCACGCTAGGGCCCGGTCGTCGGGTCGCAAGTCTGCCTTTGATGACGTCGCAGGGAATTCATGGATGCCGCGACGACTGGTGCCATCATCGGAATTTCAAATTTAATCCGTTGAGCCAGCGGTGTCCCAATGGCCCCATGCCTCCCGCCCCCGTTGCTGCGCCAGATCGTCAAGGACCTTGGCCGAACGGGGCGTCTCGACGTCAGCAGCAGTTTTGGCCTGGTGCAGATCGTCAGTTTTTCTGGCCGTTTCCCGGCGGTGATCGAAGAAGCCCGTGCGGCACTCGACGCTGGTCGTGCGTGAAGACAGTCCGATCAAGATTGTGCCGATTCCGCACCTGATCGCGCTCAAGCTCTATGCCGGCGGGCACAAGTCCAAGGCGGACATCATCGAATTACTGGTCCGCAATCCGGATTTGGAATTGGACGAGGTGCGGAGCGTTTGCGCCCGCTACCGGCTGGGCGGTCTGGAGGAACTGATCGCCGGGTCACGGTCCGTGTAACGCTCAGCCCCTTCCGGTTCTACCCCAAAGGAATGGATTTGGTTGGGGAGATTCATGCAGGGAAAGCGCACGTTATCCGAATCGGGGGCGCGTGCATGGGAAAGCGGGCGGTTGGAGGGAAACAGCGGACTCGATCACCGCTTGTCCCTAGCCCCCAAGCCAGCCCCTGTTCGTCGATCACGTTTGCTCGATTCCGTCACGAAGACTGACTAACCCTGCCGGCCGGTGGCGCGCGGTGCGTGTGCACCAACGGGCAAGCTGAAGGGAAACATCGGACGCGGTTACCGCTCGACCCCAAACCACAAAGCCAGACCCCGGTCCGGTCCCGCGTCGAACGGATTCAACACCAGCAGTTGATGGCGCAAAGAACCACCAACCACCGGCTAAAAAATCCTTCGCCGATTCAACCGCGCCAGCAGTTCCGTCCGCTGGCTGTCGAGCAGCACGGCCAGGAAGATGATGCCGCTGGTGATGAGCGGATAAAGATACGGATCGGCCTGCACAATGACGAGGCCGTTGAAGATGCTCTTGAGCAGGATCGCGCCGAGCACCGTTCCGGGAAACACCTTGCCGCGTCCTCCGAACAGGCTCGTGCCCCCGAGCACCGCCGCCGTGATGGCGTCGAATTCGTAGAGCTCGCCGAACTTCGGCGACACGGCGCCGAGTTGCGCCAGCGCGAGGATGCCGCCGAGACCCGCGCACAGGCCGCAGATGATGTAGACGGCCGCGAGCAGGCGCGTGGTGTTCAGCCCGGCCTTCCTCGCGGCCTCAGGGTTGTTGCCCAGCGCGTAGAGCTGGCGACCGAAGGGTGTGTTCGAGAGGACGAGTTGCGCGATCAGGATGACCGCGCCCGCCATCCATAACGGCAACGGGATGCTGAGCCACTTCGCCGAGCCGAGGGCGAGAAAGGCGTCCGGCAGGTTCATCGCGCGCGTCTGCGTGATCCAGCGCCCGGTGCCGCGCCCGATGTAGAGCGTCGCCAGCGTGGCGATGAAGGCGACGAGTTTCAGGCGCGTGACGAGCAGCGCGTTTACCGCCCCACCCATCAGCCCGACGCCGATCATGACCAGCAGACAGAGCGGCAATGGTTGTCCGGCGAGCGCCATCTTCCCGGCGAGCCCCGCGCCGATGAACATGATCGCTCCCACGGACAAGTCCACGCCCGCCGTGAGCAGCACGAAGGTCATGCCGGTGGCCACGACCGCCGTGGCCGATGATTGGACGAGAATCTGCGTGAAGTTGTCGGCGGTAAGAAACTTGTCGGACATCAGGCCAAAGACGAGCAGCACGACGGCGAAAAGCGCGACCGGCGCGAAGTCCAGCAGGCGGAGCAATGGCTTGGAACCGGCCGAGTTCATCCCTTGGATCCGTGCAACGCTGCCGCGAGAATCTTCTCCCGATCAAACTGCTCGCGCGGAAATTCGCCGGTGATTGCACCGTGACGCATCACGAGGATGCGGTCGCAGATGCCGGTCAGTTCCTCAATCTCCGACGAGATGACGAGCACGCCCGCGCCGCGATCCGCGAGCTGATGGATGAGTTGATAGATTTCAAACTTCGCGCCGACATCGATGCCGCG
>SXSC01000075.1 GCA_005792355.1 Opitutaceae bacterium | reverse complement strand
GTGGGCCATCAGCTCGTTGGCCTTCTTGGTCGAGCCGTAATACGAGATCGGTTGATCGGTGTTGTCGTCCTCGCGAAACGGCGCTTTCGCGCCCGCACCGTAGACGCTGCTGCTCGACGCAAACACGAGGTGTTTCGGCGGTGTGCGGCGGCAGGCCTCAAGCACGCTGGCGAAACCCTCGAGGTTGTTGCGCGTATAGGCGGCCGGACACTCCATGCTGTAGCGAACGCCGGGCTGGGCCCCGAGGTGGACGACATAGTCGGGTTGGTAGTGCGCGACGAGCCCGGGAAATTTCTCCGCGTCGGCAAAGTCCGCCTGCAAGAAGCGAAACTCGTCCAAGGGCGCGAGCTGCTCGAGCCGGGCGCGCTTGAGGGCGACATCGTAGTAGTCGCTGAGGCAGTCCACGCCGAGCACCTCGCAGCGCTGCGACTCCGCGAGCCGCCGCGCGACGTGGTAACCGATGAAACCGGCCGCACCGGTCACGAGGACTTTCATGCGGTGCGTGATAGGCGAGCGCGAGCGGCGCGGCTAGCGGAAAGTGCGCCGCCCAGCCATCCGTCGCGCCGAGCAGCCCCAAACAAACGATGAGCCCGGACCCGGCCGGAACTGCAGGAGCGGGTTCATCCCGCAACCAGTCGGGTCACCAAACGACATCCGCCTTGCTGTGGCGCGCAGGGTTGACGACGCTAGCGCGGTTCCCACCCATGTCCGTCGCGTCGACCCCCGCCCCTCGAGCCGTCTTCCTCAGCTACGCGTCGCAAGACGCGGAGGCGGCACGACGCATCTGCGAAACGCTGCGGGCGTCGGGCATCGAGGTGTGGTTCGACGCCGATGGCGGCCTCGAACACGGCGACGAGTGGGACTTGAAAATCCGCCACCAGATCAAGGAGTGCGTGTTTTTCATTCCGGTCATTTCCGCGAGCACGCAGGCACGGCTCGAGGGTTATTTCCGCATCGAGTGGGAACTCGCCGCACAGCGCGCGATGGGCATCGCCGCGGGCGTGCCCTTCATTCTCCCGATCGCCATCGACGACACGCGCGACGCGGAGGCGCTCGTGCCGGATCGTTTTCGTTCGGTGCAATGGATGAGGCTCCCGGGCGGTGCGGTGTCGCCGGAGGCGCAGGCCCGGTTGCTGAAACTCTGGTCGCATCGTGCCGGTTTGCTTTCACATGAGGAGAAACGCGCCGCCACCGCCGCCGGAAACGTAGCCGCTTCGCCCGCAGCGTCATTCGCGCCAGTGCGTGGCAAACCCTATGCGCTCGTCGCGACCGTCGCCGTGGCCGGAGTTGCACTCGCTGGTTGGTGGTTTTCTCGCGGCTCCGGTCCGCCGCCCGCGCCCGTCGCAGCCGCAACGAAAATTTCCGCCAGCCCGGCGCCCCTCGTCGCGAACCCCTCGCCCGCGATGACTTCCGCCGCCGACAAATCCGCCCCGGCGGACAAGTCCCTTGTCGTCCTCCCGCTCGAGAATCTCAGCCCGGATCCGGCGAACGCGTTTTTCACCGACGGGATGCACTCCGAAATTATCGCCACGCTCTCGCGCATCCCGGATCTCAAGGTCATCTCGCGCACCTCCGCCCTTACGCTCAAGGCCTTGAACCTTCCGCTCGCCGAAACCGCAAGAAAGGTCGGCGTCGCCAATGTCATGACGGGCAGCGTTCGCCGGGCGGGGGAGCACGTTCGCATCCAGCTCGAACTGCGCCGCGCGGCCGACGAATTTCTGCTGTGGTCCCGGGACTACGATCGTGAACTGAAGGACGCGCTCACCCTCCAGAGCGACATCGCCAGCGAGATTGCGCGGGCGCTGCAGGCCCGCGAAAGCAAGGGGACCTACGGCGGGGCGCGTTTTTCGACCAAGAGCCCGCAGGCTTTCGATCTTTTCCTCCGGGCGCGCGGGCTCTTCAAACTCGGCGACCGCAGCGGCCCGGGCATGATTGAAGCCAAGAAACTCTTGGAACAGGCGCTGGCGCTGGACCCCGAATTCGTCTCGGCGGCTTCGTTGCTGAGCAACCTTGTCGCCGACCTTTCTCGCGGCAGCGCAGATCCGGCGGCCAAGGTCGCTTTAGCTGCGGAAGCGAAGCGCTACGGTGAACTGGCCTCCCGGCTCGTGCCCGGCGGAGCCGGAGACGCCATGCTGTCTTTCTATTATTCGGTGATCGAGCCCGACGGGGCCAAGGCCTTCGCGCTGGCGGAGAACGCCGCCCGAGCGCTGCCGAACGAACCCCTGCACCACAACATCAGGGGCATTGCACTCCATGTCCTCGGCCGCGCGACCGAGGCCCAGGCGGCCTATCGCCTGACCGTGGAGCTCGATCCGCTCGAGCTGGTCTATCAACGCAATGAAATCGGCACGCTTGTCTCGTTGCGGCGGTCCGCCGAATTCGAGACGGCCATTGCCGGCAACAAGGGCGTCTTTTCGGATGAGACGATTTTGAATTTTCGCTACCAACTCAAGGGTGAGTTGCCCGCCTCTTTTACCGAGAGGAGCTCGCTCCTCCCCGGAATCTGGCAGTGGCGCAGCCGCCGGTTTGCCGAAGCCGACACGATCATCGCCCGTTTGCGCAAATTGGCACCGAGGAGTGACTTGCATCGCCTCAATCTACTCTGCCTTCATAGCGATGTGCTGGCCCGGCTGGGCCGGACGGAGGATGCGATGCAGGCCGGACGCGAAGCGCTGGCGCTGGCGGAGAAACTGCAGACGATTCCCGAGGTTGGGATATCCAACAAGGCCGGCCGGCTCGCCGACGGACTGGTTCGCGTCGGCCGGAACGACGACGCCATCGCCGCGGCCCGGCGGCACGTCGCGGCGGCTTCGGTCACGACGCAGACGTCGCTACGCTGGGCCCACGAATTCCTGCTGGCGGAAATCTACGCCCACGCACGCCGCCCGCGCGAGTGTGTCGAATTGCTTGCGAAACTTCTGCGTGTGCCGAGCCGGGTCACGGTGCCCATGCTGCGGATCGATCCGACGTGGGACAATGTCCGCGAGGATCCGGGCTTCAAGGCCCTCCTCGCCGATCCGAAAAATTCCGCGCCGCTGTGAGTGGGGTGGCGCGGACTTCAGTCCGCCCACGAACGGCAGAAATATTTTAGCCACGGATCACACGGATGAACACGGATCAATCCGCGCGGTCCGAGTTCGATCCGTGATAATCCGCGTGATCCGTAGTTGGATCGATTTGGAGTTTTTCGAGAACGGGCTGAAGCCCGCCCTCCTTCGCCACTATGACAAGCTTCCCCGAAAATTTCCGAAACGCGTGCTTGATTGCCGGAAAACGCGGCCTTTACCTTGCGCCGCTTCTGTCCACACACACGTTCACCGCATGATCATCAAAGCCTATCTCAAGCCGCAATGCGGCTGGTCCAACGGAGTCCGCGCGATCCTGCGGAAGCACAACCTGCCGTTTGAGGACATCGACATCATCAACAACCGCGCCAACTACGCGGAAATGGTCCAGAAATCCGGCCAGCCCCTTTCCCCCTGTGTCGAAATCGACGGCGTGATGCTCGCCGACATCTCCGGCGAGGAGGTCGAAAACTACCTGCTCGGCAACGACCTCGTGAAACCGACCGAAATCGCCCTCGACGTCGCGACGAACGCGGGTTGCTCCGACGACGAACACGCCAAGATGGCCACCAAGACGATTCGCTTCTTCTAATCCGTCGCTGAGCGCTCTCTGCAAATAATACTTTCACGGGCCGCTCTCGCAAATGACGAGAACGGCCCTTTTTTTGCTCTAAGCACGCCATCGACCTTCCCTGCTCCGGGCCGCGCGCCCACGATTTTCCGACTTCGACGACATGAACCAACGCCACCGTAGCGAAACTCTCCCGCCCGCCTCCGCCGCCACCAGCGCCCTGCCGCGCCGTTCCCCCGGCGCGCCGGCCAAACAGGGGCTCTACGATCCGTTCTTCGAGCACGACGCCTGCGGCGTGGGTTTCGTCGTCGATATGCACGGCCGCAAGTCGCACAAGATTGTCTCCGACGGGCTGCAGATCCTGCGCAACCTCGATCACCGCGGGGCCAGCGGCGCCGAGGTCAACACCGGCGATGGCGCGGGCATCCTCATCCAGATGCCGCACAAGTTTCTCGTTGAAGCCTGCAAGTCGGCGCGCTTCACGCTGCCCGAGGCTGGCCAGTACGGTTGCGGGCTTTTTTACCTGCCGCGCAATCCCGCCATGCGGCGCAAGATCGAGGAGCGCTTCGAGCAGGTCGTGCAATCCGAGGGACTGATCTTTCTCGGCTGGCGGACGGTGAAGACCAACAACTCCACGCTCGGCGACACCGCCAAGTCGGTCGAGCCGTTCATGCGGCAGGCCTTCATCGGCCGCGCGGCGGGCATGACGGACGACCGGGCCTTCGAGCGGAAGCTCTACGTCGTGCGCAAGCGCGCCTACGCCGAAATCCGCACCTCGACGCTCCCCGGCGCCGAGTACTGGTACGTCGCCAGCCTCTCCCAAAATACGCTCGTCTACAAAGGCATGCTGACGACCGAACAGGTCGACCAGTATTTCCCGGATCTGAAACACCCGGCGATGGAGTCGGCGCTCGCGCTCGTCCACTCGCGTTTTTCGACGAACACTTTTCCCAGCTGGGAACGCGCGCACCCGTACCGCTACCTCGCGCATAACGGCGAAATCAACACCCTGCGCGGTAACATGAACTGGATGCACGCGCGCCAGGCCCTGTTCTCCAGCGAGCTCTTCGGCGACGACATCAAGAAGATCCTCCCCATCATCAACCCGAACGGCTCGGACTCGTCGATGTTCGACAACACGCTCGAGCTCCTCGTCCTCGCCGGCCGCCCGCTGTCCCACGCGATGATGATGATGATTCCCGAACCGTGGTCCAACCACGAGTCGATGGACGACGACCGCCGCGCATTTTACCAATATCACTCCTGCCTGATGGAGCCGTGGGCTGGCCCGGCCTCGATCGCGGTCACCGACGGCCGGCAGAGCGGCGCGGTGCTCGACCGCAACGGTCTGCGTCCCTCCCGCTACTATGTGACCCGCGACGGACAGGTCATCATGGCCTCCGAGGCTGGCGTGCTCGACATTCCCACCGACCAGATCGTGCAGAAAGGCCGCCTGCAACCCGGCCGCATGTTCCTCGTGGACACCGTGCTGGGCCGGATCATCGAGGACGAGGAAATCAAGCGGGAGGTCTCCCGCACGCAGCCGTATCGCCAGTGGCTCAACGATCACCTCGTGCACCTCGGCGATCTGCCCGAGGCGCCGAAGATCGAACCGCCGGATCACGCCACCCTGCTCCAACGGCAGATCGCGTTTGGTTACACGTTCGAGGACGAGCGCATCCTCCTGACCCCGATGGCCCGGGATGGCGTCGAGGCGATCGGCTCGATGGGCAACGACGCCGCACTCGCGGTGCTCTCCAACAAACCGCGCCTCCTCTACGATTACTTCAAACAGCTCTTCGCCCAGGTCACCAACCCGCCGAT
>SXSC01000074.1 GCA_005792355.1 Opitutaceae bacterium | reverse complement strand
GTTACAGGACGCCGCCGTCGCCGCACTCTGCAAAACCCTCACCGCCACGGAAACCTGTTTCCCCACCACCAACCTCCGCCTGATTTATCGCCAAGTGGGTTCACCCTGATTCCAGGGCAGGTCAGGATGTCTGAGCCTTGGCCGAAACACTTCAGCCCCCTTTGGGAATCGCGCTTGCCGCGGCGTAATCGGGATGCAGGTTGGCGTTTCCATGCGCAGACTTCTTCTGGTTTTTTTGATTTCGATGGCGGCCGGCCTGGCCCAGGACACGGCGCGCATGAGCGTCGTCATGAAAGCTCAGGCGGCAAACGATCGCTTCATGGGATCGGTGCTCGTGGCGAAGGACGGCGCCGTGATTTTCGAGCAGAGCGTGGGCTGGGCGAACTTCGAATGGAAAATTGCCCACACGCCGACGACGAAGTTTCGCATCGGTTCCGTGACGAAACAGTTCACCGCCGCGGCCATTTTGCTCCTGGCCGAGCGCGGCAAACTGGCGCTCGACGATCCGTTGTCCAAGTTCGTCCCGTCAGCGCCGGAGACGTGGAAGCCGGTCACCGTGCGGCAACTGCTGAACCACACCGGCGGGGTGCCGAGTCTTACCGATCATCCGAACTACGCGACGAACAAGCTGAGGCCCGCCACACCGGCGCAGTCGATTGCGCACGTCGCCGACAAGGCGCTCGAGTTTACGCCCGGGGAGAAATTCAAATACAGCAACAGCGGCTACGTGCTGCTGGGCTGGATCGTCGAGGTGGTGTCGGGGCTTGGCTACGAGGCGTTTCTCCGCGAGAATATCTTCCGGCCACTGGGCATGAACGACAGCGGGCTTGACTCCAATACGGCGGTGATTCCGGAGCGCGCCGCGGGTTACGTGGCCGGACCGAAGGGACTGACCAACGCAGGGTATGTCGACATGCACGTGCCGCACGGGGCGGGTGCGCTCTACTCGACGCCGGCGGACCTGCACCGCTGGACGCAAGGTCTGTTCGGTGGGCGGCTGCTCTCGGCGGCCTCCCTCGAGGAGATGATCACGCCGGCAAGGAGCAACTATGCGCTCGGGCTGTTCGTCGCCACGCAGAAGGGCAGGAAGGTCATTTCGCACGGCGGGGGCATCGAGGGATTCAACGCCCAGCTGGCCTATTACCCTGAAGGCAAAGTCACCGTCGTCGTGCTCGCGAACAACAACGGCTCGCCGTTTGCCGCCATCGCCGAACAACTCGCGGCGCTAACGTTTGGCGAGACCGTGAGGTTGGCCGCGGAGAGGAAGGCGATCGCGGTGCCAGCCGCCGTTCTGCAGAGGTATGTGGGCGTCTATCAGCTCAACCCCAGAGTAACGAACACCATCCGGCTCGTTGAAGGCGGCCTGACCACGCAGTTGACCGGCCAGCCCGCGATTCCAGTTTTTGCCGAGACGGAGAAAGAGTTTTTCCTCAAAGTTGTGGATGCCCAGATGGAATTCGTGACCAACGAACAGGGGAAGGTGACGCACCTGCTGCAACACCAGGGCGGCCGCACGCAAGAGGCGCTGCGGATCGGCGACGGGCCGCCCTGACGCCAGGCTCACCCACATCTCGCCTCCTTGCTTGCCCTCCGGGTCGCCGCCGCGTAGCGGTCCGGGGTGCGCTTTCCCCTCTCCGCTTTCGCGCTGCTCCTTGCCGCGCTCCCCCTCCACGCCGCCGAGTCTTATGGGCTCGGTCCCGATTCGCAGCTCCAGGCCGGCGTGCCCACCGGCACCGTCCGCACCGGCACGTTCACGACGAGCAAGGTCTTTCCGGGCACCACGCGCGAGTTTCAGGTCTATGTGCCCGCGCAATACCGCGCCGATCAACCGGCCTGCCTCATGGTTTTTTTCGACGGCGCCGGCATGATGAGTGCGACCGGCGCGTATCGCGTGCCCGTCGTCTTCGACAACCTGATCGCAAAAAAGGAAATGCCCGTGACGATCGCCGTCGGCATCAGTCCCGGCACCGTCGCTCCCACCGCGCCCGGCGCCAAGGCCCGCAGCCAGCGCAGTTTCGAATACGACTCGCTCGGCGACGCCAACGCCCGCTTCCTGCTCGACGAACTTCTCCCCGTCGCGCTCAAGGATCTCAACGTCACCGCCGATCCCGCCGGCCGCGCCGTGTGCGGCAACAGCTCCGGCGGCATCGCCGCCTTCACGATCGCGTGGGAGCGTCCCGATTCGTTTCACAAGGTCGTCAGTCACATTGGCAGCTTCACCAATATCCAAGGCGGCCACGTCTATCCCGGTCTCATCCGCAAAAGCAAAACCGATCCCAAGCCGCTGCGCGTTTTCCTGCAAGACGGCAGCAACGACCTCGACAACCTCCACGGCAACTGGCCGCTCGCGAACCACGACATGGCCGCCGCGCTGAAATTTGCCGGCTATGACCACCAGTTCGTGTTCGGCACCGAGGGCCACAACGGCAAGCACGGCGGCGCCATCTTTCCCGACACGCTGCGCTGGCTCTGGCGCGATTTTTCCCGGAAATAGCCCATCCAACTTCCCATGCGCCCCATGCTCCGCCATTCCCTGCTCGCGCTCCTCGGCTGCCTCGCTCCCCTGTTCGCCGCCGACGGATTCAAAGCCACGCCCGATCACGCCCCGCGGCCCGGCGTGCCGACCGGCCGCCTCATCCCGATGCCCGCGCTGCAATCGAAGATCTTCCCCAATACCACGCGGGATTGGTGGGTGTACGTGCCTGCCGGTTACAAACCCGACGGCTCCGCCGCGCTCATGGTCTTTCAAGACGGCCGCAACTACCACCCGGCCACCGGCACCTGGCGCGTGCCAATCGTCTTTGAAAATCTCATCGCCCGCGGCGAGATGCCCGTGACGGTCGCCGTGATGGTCAACCCCGGCGACGATTCCACGCGTCCGGCGAATCCGGCGAAGAAAGCCGGCGGGCCGGCGAGCAACCGCAGCCTCGAATACGACTCGCTCGGCGATCGCTATGTGCGCATGCTCCTCGAGGAGATTCTGCCCGAAGTGGAGAAACAGTTTCCCGTTTCAAAAGATCCCGCCCTGCGCGCGATCAGCGGATCAAGCAGCGGCGGCATCGCCGCCTTCACCGCCGCGTGGGAGCGACCGGACCAGTTCGGCAAGGTCCACTCGACCGTCGGCAGCTTCGTCAACATCCGCGGCGGCGACGCCTATCCCGCTCTCATCCGCAAGACCGAGCGCAAACCGCTCCGGGTCTACCTCGAAGACGTCAGCGGCGATCTTGACAACCAATACGGAAATTGGCCCATCGCGAACCAACAAATGCATGCCGCGCTCCGCTACATGGGCTACGACGTGCATTTCGAATACGCCGAAGGCTACAGCCACGGCGGGGCGCATGGCGGCTCGGTCTTCCCCGACGCCCTGCGCTGGCTCTGGCGCAAGGAAACTCCCCGGCCCGCGATCGTCACCAAGGGGGATCTCGGCGGCGACATGACGCTGCATCGCCTCTTGATCGAGGGCGAGGGCTGGCAGCCGGTGGTGGAGAACCTCGGCTTCGGCGACGCGCTTTGCACGGATGCCGCGGGCAATTTTTATTTCTCGGATCTGCGCGGCACCGCGGTTGGCGTCTACAAAATTGCGCTCGACGGGAAGAAAACCAAACTGAGCGACGAGGCTTTGAGTGGAATGAAATTTGCGCCGGACGGCCGGGTCTATGGCTGCCAGGGCGCGAAAAAAAGACTCGTCGCGATCGATCTCGCGACGGGGGCGCTCGAAGTCCTCGCGACCGAAGTGCAGCCCAACGACCTCGTCGTCACGGCAGGCGGCCTCGTCTACATCACCGAGACCGGCAAGAAGCAGGTCACGTTGATCAACCCGCGGACCAAGGCCGTCACGGCGGCCGCCGGCGGGCTCGCCAATCCCAACGGGATCACGCTCTCCCCCGACGGTGGCACGCTCGCGGTGAGCGAGCATCGCGGCGGCGCGGTGTGGACGTTTCGCGTCAATGCCGACGGCTCCCTCGACGCCGGCGCGCCCACGATGGCGATGCGGCGCCCCGTCGACCCCAAGGGTGAGTTCAACCGCCAGGAGCCGCCGCCGTATCTCGCCGCCGCCAGTGGCGACGGCATGACCGCGGACGAACAGGGCCGGTTCTACGTCACGACGGCCCTGGGCATCCAAGTCTTCGATCCCACCGGACGGCTCTGCGGTGTGCTTGCGAAAGCCCGCGGCGATCGCGGGGAGGTCAGCTGCGTGCTCTCCGGCCCGGGCCGATCCTACCTCTACGTTGGCGCCGGTGCTGGCATTTACCGTCGCAAAGTGCAGGCGACGGGCGTGGCGCCCGCGGGTGGACTGAAAAACTAAGCGGCCCGCCGACAAGAGCCGAATTGTCGAACCGGTAAGGCAACGGCACCGCCGTCCCTCACGCCACGGCGTTCATGCCCCCGGATTTCTCGGCCTGTTTCACGAGCCGCATCGCGACGTCGAGCTTCAGGTCTTCGAGCTTCTTGAAGTTGATGCAACTGCGGCCGGTCTTCACCTTGCCGAGCTTCGCGGCATTGCGCTCGACGGCGTAACTTTCCTTGCCGCCGGCACAGATGTGGAGAGCGTAGCCGCTTTTCCCCGCGACGAGTCCGATCAGGAACCAGTCTCCTTCGCGGCCGCTGGCCGACTTGTAGTGGTATTTCCCGTAGCCGATGATGGGCGCCGATCCCATGCCGGACGTCATGAAAGGCGCGAGCTTCGGCACGGCTTTGCGGATGGCCTGGTGCAGGGTTGTCATCGTGTCGCGGCGATCGGCGGGGAGGGTAGCGAGGAATTCGGCGGGAGTGGGGAGGGTTTTGGGCATGCGGCGAGGCTGGGCGCGCGAGGATGCGTGATCAAACAAGAATCAACGGCGAGTGTCGGGCTCGAGGTGCAGGGTGACGTTGTTGCCCTGAATGCGCTGGCCCATCGACGCGGGGGCGTCGTTGCCCATGATCACGTGGCCGCCGAGGATTGGGAGCGAGATGTTCATGATCATTCCCGCCCGCTCGGCCGGCCACGGCGGCTGGCCGGGGGCCGTCGGGAGGTCGCCGAAGCGCTTGAGGGGACCGACGAATTCGGTGCGGAACACGGATTGGTAGAAGCGGAAAGCTCCCTCGGCATCACCGGCGAAGTGAAACCAAGTGGAGACGCGAGCCATCGTGGGTGGGGATGAGGTTCTGGTTGCACGGTGGGGCGAGTGGCCCGTTCTCACGCAGCACGGTCGGGACCGAACTACTCCACCGGAGGTCCATCCTCAGCGACGGACTCCGCGTATCTTGTTTTCGGCGAATGCTGGATACCGAGCAGGCCGTCGATGGACAAATCCTCATCCAGCTCGGGCCAGTGAATGCCGTAACCGGAAGGCGAAACCTCGTACCTTAGCCGCTGTGCCGGCGACGCGGCGGCGAGCAACGGGGAGACTTTGCGCAGATCGATTCTCACCCGACGCGAATCCACGTCGAGGGTCATGGTGTGGCCGGAAAAACTGATTTTTTCGAGGGTATGGAATCTCGCTTGGTCAGCAGAATTCATGGGCGCATTCCGGTTCGGGCAAATGGCCAAGGTTATGATATAGGGCCACCTCCATTGCCCTATAGGTTCGGAAACCATATGAGCGTCTGGTCACCACTCGGACTTTATTGTTCAAGCC
>SXSC01000073.1 GCA_005792355.1 Opitutaceae bacterium | reverse complement strand
TGGCCTGCGCAAACATCATCAACTCGATGTCGTGCGGATCGCGGCCGAGTGTGCTGAACGCCTTGACGAGGTAATCGATCTCGTCGGCGGCGAGGGCGAGGCCGAGCGACGCGTTGGCCTCGACGAGGGCGGCACGGCCGTGGGCCAGCACCGGAATGGTCAGCCGGGAACGCGGTTGTTCGTGCCGGAAGAGGGCGGCACAGGCCTCAAGGTTGGGGAACACCACCTGCGTCATGCGATCATGGAGTCGCGCCGCGATCATGGTGCGTGGCCGGGCGTCGCCTTGGGCTGGGCCGTCCCCGAGGTCGAGGGTGTAAAGAACCACCCGCTCGATGCGCGTCACCGCGGTGAGCCCGCAAAGCCGGGCGATATCTGTCGCCTTGGAGGACCAGGGCGAGATGGTCCCGGGTCGCGGCGCGACGACCTGGATCACGCCGGTCACCGGGGCGGCGGTGCGGCTGGGGCCGTAGGTCAGCAATTTCGCGAGGACGGTCCGGTCGGCAAGGGAGAGTTCCCCCTTTACCTCGGCGAGGTGAACGAATTCGGCGCTGAGGGTGCGCACCGCCGCGCCGGTGGCGGCGAGGTCCTGCAAGAGTTTCTGCAGGCGGAAATTCGAGAGGGCCGGTGAGCCGCGAAGGATCAGCATGGTCGGGAAACCCGCGACGCTCGCGCACCGGAGGGGCGCGGTCAAGGAGCCCGAAAAACTTTTCCGCCCGTACAAAATTGCCTGAGGGCGAGAAAGCCATTGACCAATCCCGTGCGGTCGCCGAGATGAGCGGCCTTTGATGAACGGCCAAACGAGTTCCCGTCAGTCAGGGCGTGGCGCCGGTGCGTGCGCCGCCCAGAGGCGGGACCGTCCGCCCCAACGCCAGAAAACCCATGTCTGACCGGATCAACCACGAATGTGGCATCGCGCTGGTGCGGTTGCTGAAACCGCTTTCCTATTACCAGGAAAAATACGGTTCACCGCTTTGGGGATTCACCAAGCTTTTCCTGCTGATGGAAAAGCAGCACAACCGTGGCCAGGATGGCGCGGGGGTCGCCTGCGTGAAACTCGATATGCCGGCCGGCGTGCCGTTCATGTTTCGCGAGCGAAACATCAAGTCCAACCCGCTGGATCGGATTTTTCGCACGCTCCTGGGCCAATACAACGAGAAGGTCGACAGCGGGCTGATTCACCCCGAGTTCACCAGCACGGTGAAGGATAATTTCGAGTTCGGCGGTGAACTGCTCCTCGGTCACTTGCGCTATGGCACGAGCGGGGGCTACAGCATGTCGTCCTGCCACCCGTATTTCCGGCGCAGCCCGTGGCCCACGCGAAATCTTGCGCTCTGCGGCAACTTCAACCTCACGAACACCGAGGAACTCAACCGCTCGCTGATCGCGATGGGGCAGCATCCGATCTTCGCCACGGATACCCAGGCGATTCTGGAGAAAATCGGCTTCTTCCTCGATGAGGAACACGAGGACATCTACCGCTTCCTCCGCAAACGTGATCTGATGGGGGCGGAACTCACGCTCCGGATCAGCGAGGACCTTGACGTCGCCCGCGTGATTACCCGCGCCGCGCAACGGTGGGATGGCGGCTACGTCCTGTGCGGATTGATCGGCAACGGCGATGCCTTTGTCGCGCGCGATCCCTCGGGTATCCGCCCGTGTTTCTATTTCCAGAACGAGGAAGTCGCCGCCTTCGCGTCGGAACGCGCGCCGCTCATGACGGTGTTCGATCTGGCGGTCGACGACGTGAAGGAAGTGACGCCCGGCCACGTGGTGGTGATCAAGAAGCGCGGGACGATTTCCGAGGCGGCCTTCACCGCACCCCTGCCGCGATCGTCGTGCTCGTTTGAGCGGATCTATTTTTCGCGGGGCAACGACGTCGACATCTACCGGGAGCGGCAGGCGCTGGGCGGGGAACTCGCCAAGCCTTTGCTCAAGGCCATCGGTCACGACTGGGGCAACACGGTCTTCAGCTTCATCCCGAACACGTCGGAGACGGCGTTTTACGGCCTGATGTCGACGCTGCGCACCCTGCGCCGCGACGAGGTGAAGGCGTCCATCTTGCAGGCGTGCGCCGACGGCAAGCTCACCGAGGAGGTGCTGGACGAACTTATCCTGCGCAACTGGCCCCGCGGGGAAAAGGTCGTGAGCAAGGACATCAAGATCCGGACGTTTATCGGCCAGGAAAATCTGCGCAATCAGCTGACGAGCCACGTCTACGACATCACTTACGGCTCAGTGCGCGCCGGGCAGGACAATCTGGTGGTGGTGGATGACTCGATCGTGCGGGGGACGACGCTGCGCCGTTCAATCCTGCGCATTCTCGCGCGCCTGAATCCGAAGCGCATCGTGATCGCCTCAACCGCGCCGCAAATCCGTTATCCCGATTGCTACGGCATCGACATGTCGGAACTGGGCAAGTTCGTCGCGTTCGAGGCCGCGGTGGCGTTGGTCAACGAGCGCGGGCAGTCGCAGTTGCTCGACGAGGTGTACGAATTGTGTCGCGAGGAGGTGGCCAAGGGTGGGTCACAAAACCACGTGAGGCGAATCTATGAGCCGTTCACCCCTGAAGAAATTTCGAAGCGAATCGTGGAACTGGTGCGACCCCGGCAGCTCGAGTGGAAGGGTGATTTCGAGATCATCTTCCAGACGATCGAGAGCCTGCATCGCGCGGTGCCGAACCATCGGGGCGACTGGTATTTCACGGGTCGATATCCGACGCCGGGCGGTTATCGCGTGGTGAACCAGGCCTTCGTGAATTATTACGAAAAGAACGACAAGCGGAGCTATTGATCGGTCTTCCATGTCGCTCAGCTACGAAAAATCCGGGGTCCGTTACGATCAACTTGATGCCTTCAAGCGCGCCTGCCAGCAGGCGGCGCGCACGACGGCCGGCCTGCTTTCGGATCATGGTTACGCCGAGCCGGCGACCACGCGGGGCGAGAGCGCGTATCTGATTGAGGCGGCGGATCATTTCCTCGCGCATGTCGAGGAGGGTCTGGGCACCAAGAATCTCGTGGCCGACGCCGTGTACGCCGCGACCGGGCGGACCTATTACCGGGAGATCGCGATCGATACGGTGGCGACGATCGTCAACGACCTGATCACCTGTGGCGCGCTGCCCATCTCCGTGGCGATGCATGCGGCGGTCGGCGATTCGAACTGGTTTGCCGACGTCAGGCGGACCCAGGCACTCGTCGCGGGGTTTGCCGCCGGCTGTCGCGAGGCCGGGGCGGTGTGGGGCGGGGGCGAGACCCCGACGCTGGGTGGAGTCGTCGAGCCCGCGGCGATCGTGCTGGCCGGTTCGGCGATCGGGAAGATTTCACCCAAGCACCGGCGCATCGTGGGCGACGTGCAAGACGGTGATGCGATCCTGTTTTTCGCAAGTTCGGGTGTGCAGACCAACGGCCTTTCGCTTTGCCGCCGGCTCGCGGCGCAACTGTCGCAGGGCTATCAAACGCTGATTGGCCACGGTGACCCGCGAACTTTTGGCGCGGCCCTGCTGGCGCCTTCGGTGATTTACGTGGCGTTCGTGCGGGAGTGTCAGCGGCGCGGCGTGAAGCTCAACTATGTGGCCCACGTGACCGGCCACGGCTGGCGGAAGCTGATGCGATTGGAGGAACCGTTCGTTTACGAAATTACCGCGCCACGGCCGCCGCCGGCGCTGTTTGAGTTCATGATGGAGGCCGGGCCGATCGAACGGCGCGAGGCCTATGCGACCTTCAACATGGGGGTCGGTTTCGCGGCCTATGTCGCGCCGGAGACAGCCGCCGCGGTGCTCGAGGTCGCGCGCGCCACCGGTTACGATGCCTGGCTGGCGGGGCACGTGAAGAAAGAGGGTGCGCGCAAGGCGGTGGTCGTGCCGTCGATCGGGCTCACGTTCGAGGGCGACACCCTGCAGGTGCGTTAGCGGGGTGCTTCCCAGCTTCTGCGCGGCGTGCCCGATCGACCGCCGTGAGTGGTGTCACCCAATAGGTGACACGAGGTGGGGTGCCGGCTGGGTGGTTGCGACGAGGGTTGCGATTTGGCAGGTGGTGTGGGTCGTGCGTTGACGACGGCGGGATTTGCCCGCCAACCTTGCGGCCAATCCCTCGCCATGCGCCCCATCGTTCAAATCTCCCTGGATCTCATCGATCGCGACGAAGCCTTCGCCACCGCGGCGATCGCGAGGCGGGCCGGAGTGGACTGGCTCGAAGCCGGCACTCCGTTCATTCTCGCCGAGGGGCTGCACGGGGTGAAGGCGCTGCGCGAGCGTTTTCCCGGCGTGCCCATCGTGGCCGATCTGAAAACGATGGACGGTGGCTATCTCGAGGCGGAAATGATGGCGAAGGCGGGCGCGACGCATGTCGTCGTGATGGCGCGCGCCCACGAGGAAACCCTGAAATGCGTTGTAAAGGCCGGCCGCGACCACGGGGTGAAGGTGATGGGCGACAACCTCGGCTGCCCCGACATGGTCGCGGGCGCACGGATGATCGAGGACCTCGGGTGCGATTTCGTGATTCACCATATCGGGTACGATGAGCGCCGCGGGATTGCGGCCGCCGGCCGGCGGATGCCGAGCCCGCTCGATCAATTGCGGGCGGTGGTCGACGCGGTGAGCGTGCCGGTGCAGGCCGTGGGCGGGCTCACCCTCGAACAGGCGGTGCGCAGCCCGGAGTTCGGCGCGCCGCTGGTGGTCATCGGCGCACCCCTCGCGGTTGATGCGGATGCGTTTCGCACGGCCGACGGCAACTTGGAGGGGACGCTGCGGATCATCTGCGAGCGGGTGCACGCCTATGGCGACGTGGTCGTCAGACAAAAAATAAAATCATGAAAAGCCCCGCGGTCGTAAATTTTTCCGCCACGCCGCACAGCGTGGAGCTTCGTGAGTTTGCCCGGCCCGAACCCGGACCCGAGGACGTCGTGCTGGCGGTGGAGGCGGTCGGGGTGTGTGGCAGCGATTTGCACCAATGGACGAGCAGCCATAGCTGGCAGGTGAATTATCCCGTGGTGCTCGGGCATGAATTCGGTGGGCGGATCGCGGAACTCGGCGGCGCGGTGCGCGGCTGGAGCGAGGGCGATCGGGTGGTGAGCGAGACGGCGGCCGTCATCGACGCCAACAGCCCGTTGACCCGGGCGGGATTGTACAACCTCGAGCCGAAACGGAAGGGTTTTGGCTACGGTGTGGATGGTGCGATGACCCGCTTCGTGCGGGTGCCGGCGCGGTGTCTGCATCGCGTGCCCGCTAGTCTCGCCATGGAGCAGGCGGCGCTGACCGAGCCCTGTTGCGTGGCGTACAACGCGGTGGTGCATAACTCCCGGGTCCAACCGGGCGATCGGATCATCGTGCTCGGGCCCGGCCCGATCGGAATCCTCTGTGCGGCGATGGCCCGGCTGGCGGGCGCGGAGGTCGCGCTCGTCGGGTTGGAGCGCGATCGCGCGCGGCTTGAAATCGCCCGGGTCTACGGCTGCGAGGTCATCATTGGTGACGCGACGGCGTGGGCGCGGCAGCGTGACGGGCTGGGCGTCGACGGTGTGGTGGATGCCGCCGGTGTGTCGGCGGCGCTCAAGCTGGCTCTCGATCTGGTGCGACCGGCGGGCTGGATCAGCAAAGTGGGCTGGGGGCCGCAACCGTTGAATTTCTCCCTCGATCCGCTTGTGCAGAAAAATGTCACCCTCCAAGGCAGCTTCAGCCACAACTGGCCGATTTGGGAACGCGTGCTGGCGTTGCTGAGCTCGGGCCGGCTCGACGTGCGGCCCATCACCGGCGGCGTCTGGCCGCTGGAGGAGTGGCACACCGCGTTTGAGCGCATGCATTCCGGGGAAATCGTGAAGGCGGTTTTGCGGCCGGTGTAGTCCGGAGTTTTCGCACTGCGATCGTCTGGCCGAAACCAGAGGTGGGCGGTTTCCCAACCGCCCAACTGCGGTCGGCCGACGGTACTTCGGCGGTTGGGCAACCGCCGCTCCGCGAACGACAAAAGCGTCGCAACGGTGATCGATTCGGAACAATCTCCTCCCACCATGCGACTTACCAACAAGGTCATCATCGTCACGGGCAGCACGAGTGGCATCGGCCGCGCCATCGCGGAGCGGGCGGTCGCCGAGGGCGCGCGCGTGCTGATTCACGGCATTGATCGTCCGGCGGGGGAAACCGTCGTGGCCGGCCTCGGCGCGTCGGCGGTGCTGCACCTCGACGATGTCAGCGAACCGGCCGCGGCGGCGCGCATCGTGGCGGCGGCGGTGGCCGCGTTTGGCCGCGTGGATGCGGTCGTGAACAATGCGGCGCTCGTCGCGCGCAGCACGCTGGCCACCACCTCGGCGGAGAATTTCGACCGCATGATGGCGATCAACGTGCGCGCGCCGCTCCTGCTGATCCAGGCGGCGTTTGCGCAGTTGAAACTAAACCGCGGTTGCGTGCTGAACATCGGCTCGATCAACGCGCTGAGCGGCGAAGCGACGTTGCTGGACTACAGCATTTCCAAGGGCGCGTTGCAGACGCTCACGCGCAATCTGGCCAATGCGCACGCGAGTGACGGCGTGCGTTTCAACCACTTCAACGTCGGCTGGGTGCTGACGGAGCGGGAATACGCGATGCAGGTGGCCGAGGGTCAGCCGGTGGACTGGCCGGAGAAGATTTCAAAGGTGTTCGCGCCCTCCGGTCGCATCATGCGGCCGGAGGAAATCGCGGCGGCGGCGGTGTACTGGCTCGGCGACGAATCGCGCCCCGTGAACGGCGCGATCGTCGACCTCGAGCAGTATTCACTCTACGGGCGCAATCCGGTGAAAGCCTGAGCCGCGTGGCACTTCGGGCAGCCGCGACCTGCCGGCAAGCTTGGATCTGGCGGATTGTCAGAACCGTTCAATATACCTCCGGCACAAACGTCTGGTCCGTGATGGGCGGTCGGACGTAGCTGGTCTTGTCCACCCGCGACGGGAGCTTCATCGGTTTGGGAGTCAGATCCTTGTAGGGAATCGCGCCCAGCAGGTGGCGGATGCAATTGAGCCGCGCGCGCATCTTGCTGTCGGCGTTCACGACCAACCAGGGCGCCTGCTTGATGTCCGTGTAGGCAAACATCTCGTCCTTGGCCCGGGAATAATCCACCCAGCGGCGGCGCGATTCCAGGTCCATCGGACTGAGCT
>SXSC01000072.1 GCA_005792355.1 Opitutaceae bacterium | reverse complement strand
GTTACAGGACGCCGCCGTCGCCGCACTCTGCAAAACCCTCACCGCCACGGAAACCTGTTTCCCCACCACCAACCTCCGCCTGATTTATCGCCAAGTGGGTTCACCCTGATTCCAGGGCAGGTCAGGATGTCTGAGCCTTGGGGCAGGCGAATGGAGGCAAGCGAATGAATGTCGGGGTGGCGGCGGGCGTTCGTCTCAAAGCAACGGTTCGATTCCGGGGATCGCCACCGGATCAACGGGCAGGGCGCCCAGTTCGTACTTTGGCCTGGTGAGATCGAGTTTGGAGGCGGTCATCGCCCAGTCCCATTTCAGCGCCCGGCCCGTGTAAGCGCTCATGCGGCCCAGAATCACCGTCATCGTGCTCTCGGCGAGCCGGCGACACTCGTTGATCGGTTTGCCCTCGCGGATGCTCCGGATCAGATTGGTGTACTGTGCCACCTCGCCGCTGTGCATGTCGCCGTCGAACGTATACGTCTTGCGTCCACGGGTGTCCGTGATGAAGCCCTGTGCGCGGTCCGTGACCGTGGCACCTTTGGTGCAGAGGACGCGCTCGCCCACCCGCGGAGTGGATTTCTCGATCTGCGAACACATGCTCATCACGCGGGCACCGTTGGCATACTCGTACTCGACGGTGAAGTGGTCGTAGATATTGCCGAAGTCCGGAGTCGTCCGCGCCTGCCGCCCGCCCATGCCGAGGCACGACACCGGCGGCGAGCCCATGGCCCAGTTGATCACGTCCATGTTGTGCAGGTGCTGCTCGACAATGTGATCGCCCGACAGCCACGTAAAATACGGCCAGCAACGGATCTGCCACTCCATGTCCGACCAGCCGGGCTGCCGCACCTCCCAGTGCCATTTGGAGCTACCCCAGTTCCAGTACGCCTGCCCGCCCACGATCTCGCCGAGCTCACCCGCGTGGACGCGCCGCATGAGTTCCTGATAGTGCGGCTGCCAGCGCTGCTGCGTACCAACCACAATCGAGAGCCGCTTCTGATCTGCCAGCGCTGCCGATTCCAGCAGCGAGCGAATGCCTACTGGATCCACCGCGCCGGGTTTCTCCATAAAGATGTGTTTGCCGGCCTCCACCGCCGCCCGGACATGCAGCGGCCGGAATCCCGGCGGCGTCAGCAGCATGACGATGTTCACGTCGGCCATCGCCATCACCTTCTTGTACGCATCGAAGCCGAGGAAGGTGGTGTCGGGTGTCACCTTTACGCGGGGGGCAAAGTCCTTTCGCAGCTTCGCGAGCGACGAGTCGACGCGATCCTGAAACATTTCCGCGATGGCGACGATCTCGACCGCCGGGTCGGCTTTCAGGCAGTCGATGGCATCGGAGGTGCCGCGCGAGCCGGCGCCAATCATGGCCACGCGGATGCGTTCGGAACCGGTGGCCGCCGCGGCACGGCGGGGCAGCAACAGGGTACCGGCCGAAGCGGCGGCACCGGCGCGGAGGAAATCACGACGGGAGAAGTAATTTGTTTTCATGATGGATTACTGACTGCTAGGAAACTGGATTATTAGGGGGATCGGAAGGACGAGGATTTCACGACAGCGCGGCGGCAGCTCCGCGATCGCCGTCGCCAGCAGGTCGGTCTCCTGCTGGCGGCTGGCGGTCTCGGCGGCGTTGGGCGCACCGTCGAAGACGCGCGAGGCGACGAATTCCGTTATCGGAATCGTGTTGGCGGTGGTGCGGCGGCGAAAGAGGTCGCGGGCGGCGTTGCGGGCGGTGGCGAAAAGCAGGCCGCGCGGATGGGCGATCGGGCCCCGTTCATGCGCACGGAGGACGCGGACGTAGGTTTCCTGGACCAGATCGTCGACCTCGGAAGGATTCACCAGGCTATGCAGGTACGCGCGGAGGGCGGACTCGTGCGGGGCGAGTTCGGTGGAGAACCACTGGGTTTGTTCGGACCGGGGCGAATCCACGGGACGGAACGTTGGACGGAAGGGAACAGCCGCAAGCCTGTTTTCGCGCGAGCGGTGCGAGGAGATTTCACCTCCCCCACCTGCTTCCGGGACCTACTGCTCCTCGATCACGTAGTGGCAGCCTTTGCTCCGCGGATTGAGGGACGCCGCCTGGACCACGAGCAGCGCCGTCCGAATCGCGTTGCGGAGCTCAATCAGCTCCCGCGTCAGCCGGCAGCCGCGATAGAAACTTTGAATTTCCTCACGCAACTCGATCAGGATCCGACGCGCGCGCGTGAGTCGCTTCGGGGAGCGCACCACGCCGGCGTAGTTCCACATCGTGTGCTGGATTTGCAGCATGTCCTGCCGGATAAGCACCGGATCGGCATCGCGGGTCGGGCTCTCCCATTCGCGGGGATTGGGCAGGCGAAACGTCCCGCGGGCGACGTCGGTGCCGTCAGCCAGCGCGGTGAACTTCGCGCTCACCAGGCATTCAAGCAGCGACGTGCTCGCCAGTCGGTTCGCCCCATGCAGTCCGGTGCAGCCCGTCTCGCCGATGGCGTTCAGGTTCCGGATGTTGGTCCGGCCGTTGAGATCAGCGTGCACGCCGCCGCAGGCAAAATGGGCCGCCGGCACTGCGGGAATAGGCTCCCGCGAGATGTCGACGCCGTGCTCCCGACAGCGCTCATAGATCGTCGGGAAGCGATCCCGGATAAACTCCGGCTTCATCGCGGAGAGATCGAGCAGCGCGTGCGGCTCGCCGCCAGCTCCTGCGTAATGGCCCGCGCGACCACATCGCGGGTAAACCCCTCCCGGATCCGATCACCCTGAAAATCCAGTTTCCTATCGGTCGGTCGGTCCGCCGGCCGCCGGGGCGACGTCGAGCGGTGGTTACTGCGCCGAATCTTCCAAGCCCATGAAATGGGTCAGTCGGCGATGATAGTTGTCTGGTTGTAACTAGATCCCGACCACGTGTTTGCGAACCCAGCGGAAAAGCGCGGCACTCTTATCGGGTTACACTCGCCGGCGCTGCGCCACCGCGGACATGTAACGTAATACGTTACATGTTTGCCGGGCGGACGATGACCGCGGCGGGCGTGAAATGAAGCATCGGCCGTCTCCCCTTCCGGATTTTTGCTTTACGATCGGCCGTTCAACCGTCCCTCAAGCACGCTCGTTCGAA
The DNA here is from genome assembly GCA_005792355.1 of Opitutaceae bacterium. Lineage (GTDB taxonomy): Bacteria > Verrucomicrobiota > Verrucomicrobiia > Opitutales > Opitutaceae > ER46. The sequence continues at coordinate 7,890 of SXSC01000072.1, read as the reverse complement.
ATCTCAGATTCCAGATTTTAGATGCCCGAGTTCAAGTTTTCCGCTTACACACTTCCACCACCGTCCATCCTCATCCCATGCCCACCACCATCGCTCTCGCCACTTCCGACGCCGACATCGCCCGCTGCTTCACCGTGATGCAGCAGCTCCGGCCGCACCTCGTTGAATCCGACTTTGTGCCGCGCGTGCGCCGGATGCAGGGCGAGGGCTTCCACCTCGCCTTCCTCATGGACGCCGGCGCGGTGCGGGCTGTCGCCGGCTACCGCTACTACGACAAACTTTTTTCCGGAAAAAACCTCTATGTCGACGATCTGGTGAGCGACTCGACCCAACGCTCGCGCGGCCACGGGCGCGCCCTGCTCGCCTGGCTCGCCGGCCAGGCCCGGGCGCAAGGTTGCGCGCAGCTCGAACTCGACTCGGGAGTGCAACGCTTCGAGGCCCACCGGTTCTACCTCCGCGAACGCATGCACATTTCCGCCTACCACTTTGTCATCGCGCTCCAACCTAAATGCCGCGGTTGAACCACAGAGGCACGGAGAACACAGAGGAGAAAACCGAGCAATTGAGAGGGAAGTGTTTCACCCTGGCGGTGAGTCGCCCTGGCTGGACCAAATTTCTGCAAGTGGTTTTCTCTGTACCCTCTGGATTACACTGTTCGCATTTCTGGTAACGCTGCGAGGAATCAAACCACCGGCCTCAAAACAAGAAAGCTTTCCGATTCTCGACTGAACGAACGGCGCGCCTGCAGCGGCAATCGACGATCAGGATCGGCAAAAACAGAGTTGGCAAAAAGAGCCGGGCCTTCCCCACGTTGAGCGAACCCAAAGAATTTCGCACCCACCTTTTCCCCCCACTTTTTTGCCACCGCTCTTTTTGGCCCTCCCCCAGGCCCATGATTCACTTTTCTTGCGGTGGCGCCGCCCGGCAGCTCGGTCCCGTTTAGCTATTTCGTCGTACGCTTTTGGAGCGCCTCGGCATCCACCAAGTCCTTGCCGCGTCCGGTGGACGTCTTGTTCTTGATCAGATCGGCGAAGGAAATGAAGGGAACGAGAAAATCGTTTACACGAACCTCGATGCGGCGGGCATGGGCCTCGGCAAACGTAACTCCTGAGATGCTGGTCAAGACTTCCAACCGCACCGGTTCATGTCCGATTCGGACCACGTTGTCCGGCGTGGTGAACAGCTCGGGTTTCATCTGAGTCACATCAAAACCGAACTCACCGTAAACGCCGATCAACTTTAGGGCGTTCTCGAGCGTCGCTTCAACAAACACATCGAGATCGCCGGTGTAGCGGGGGTAACCGTGAAACGTCACCGCATAGCCGCCAACGACGAGGTACTGGACCTCACGTTCGTTTAGTAACCTCAAGAAATCCGCGAAGTCTTTGTGCAGCGTAGGCATCGGGGTTCAACGAACTGCGCAAGAACTCGAGCGCCGCGAGGCGTCGCTCCGGCGGCTGCGAAAGCCAGTAGTCGACCTGACTGTCGTCGTCCTGTAACCGGCCCACCGACATGACGGTGCGATCGAGCGAGAACGTGGTTGGAGGTGTCTCTGGCATGAAGATACCGTAGCTCGCCGATCGGGCCGTCGCAAGGGCGGTTTCGGGGAATTCATCGCGGCACCGTCACCCGGCCGACGATCACTTCCTTCGCTCGCTTCAGCACCGAGTAGAGCAGGTCAGGCTGGGTCGGGTCGAAGCAGAACGCCTGGCCCTCGGACGGAATGGGAATCGTCGCGATCCACTTCAGCACCGATCCGGCCGCGGGAAAATCCACCACGTAAAGCTCGGTGTTGTCGTGGCCGGTCAGATACAGGTGGCCGCCGGGGCCGAACGCCCCGCCCGACGCGCTGTAGCCGCGCCCACCGAAACGCGCATTCAGGTCCGCGGGCAGCGCCCAACCCGCGGTGCGGCGCCATTCGTCGTCGAAGGCGATGATCTGCGTCCAGGAGCCGTCACGATTCGGTTCGGCGCCCCGGTTGCCATAGTGCACGAAGCACGCAATCCACCGATCCTTTCGCCGGTCGAGCCAGGTGAACGACCCGTCCATCCGGCCGAAGCTGTGCGAACCGGCGGGCTGCAGTGTCGCCGGATCGAAAATTTCCAGCGAACTGAGCATCGGCACCGCGGGGTAGTTCGAATGCACCGTGTAGAGCCGTCCGCCGTGAATAATCCCCGCGTTGAGGTGGACGATCTCTCCGCCGGCGCCACCCTCCCACCCCGCCACGCGCTCGCCGGTTGTCTTGCGGTATTTGCCGATCGTGCGGTTGTTGATCGCGTAGAAATAGTCCCGGTCGACCGCGACACCCTGGCCGGCCTCGGGGGCCTTGAAGCGCCGCAGCTCCTCATACCGCCAGCCCGGCGTGGTGAGTTTTCCGACGGGCGGAAGCGTCGCCGCGGCCGACGGCGCGGACGTTTCGGCGGCAAACGCCACCACCGTGACGACAAGAAAAAGCAGCAGCGAGAATTTCATGCTGAGAAGGTCAGCACATTTCCCCGCCACCTGGCGAATCCTTCGGGTATTTTTGTTTTCCCGGCTTTTGCTCACCGCAACAGGCCTCAATCACTTGCCTCGCCTGCCCCCTCCCTCGATCCCCACTACTTTACCGTCGGCGCCGACTCCCGCTTCAGTTCACGCGTCATCAGGGCCGCGAGCGCAGCCGCGGGTTTTTTCCCTTGAAACAGAATCGCGTGCGTCTCGCGCAAGATGGGTGCGTCGATCCCGCGTTCAGCGCACAGGCCCGCGAAGGACTCGGTCGTCTGATAGCCCTCGACGACCGTTCGCCGACCGGCGAGCAATTCCGCCACGCCGCGTCCTTCGCCGACCAGCTGGCCGAATTCGCGGTTGCGGCTCCAGCCGCCGTAGCAGGTCGCCACGAGATCGCCGAAACCGCTCAGACCATAAAACGTCTCCGGCCGCGCCCCCAACGCCACGCCGACACGCACCAACTCGGTGAGCGCGCGCGTGAGGAGAGCGGCCTTGGTGTTGTCACCCAGTTTCAACCCGTCGCAGCAGCCGGCCGCGATCGCATAGATGTTCTTCAGACACCCGCCGTACTCGACGCCCGGCAGATCATCACTCGTATACAACCGCAGTGTGGGTCCGCTGATGGCCGCCTGCAGCGCCTCCACCTGACCACTGGTATTCGCCGCCCCGAGCACCATGGCCGAGGGGTCGCCGCGCGCCACGCCGCGGGCGTTGGTCGGGCCGGTCAGGGCGCCCACCAGCGCCGAGGGGAGAAGCTGCGCCATCACTTCGGTCGGGCGGAAATGCGTGCCGACTTCGAGACCCTTGGTGAGGCTCACCACGCAACGCGCCCCGCGCACGCGGGCACACGTTTCCCGCAGAGCCTGCGCCGGACAGGCAAGCAGCACCACATCTGCGCACGGCAATACCGCAGCGAGATTGGCCGTGACCCCAACCGACGCCGGCAAGGCGATCCCGGGCAGGTAGTCGGCATTCTCACGGCTCGCAACCAGCGCCTGGGCGTGACCGTCGCGCCGTGGCACCAGCGAAACGGCGTGGCCCGCGCGCGCCAGATGCAGCGCAAACGCCGTCCCCCACGCTCCCGCACCGACGACCACGAAATTCATCTCAGGAGTTTTCCGCCTTCGGCGGAAAACTTAAAGGTTTTTGCGCAGCAAAAACCTCCTACTTCAGAAACGCCGGCACCTTTTCGCCGGCAATCATCTGCTCGAAGGACTCGCGGGCGTTGATGAGCTCGAAGGTGCTGCCCTTCACGAGGACCTCCGCGGCGATCCCGCGGGTGTTGTAGCGGCTCGCCATCGCGTGACCGTAAGCGCCCGCACTCATGAAGGCGATGAGCTCGCCCTCGCCCACCTCCTGCAGCTGCCGGCCCTTGGCAAAGCAATCGCCACTCTCGCAGATCGGGCCGACGACGTCCGCCGTCAGCGCCCGGCGCGAGGAGTCGCGGTGCAACGGCACAATCTCGTGGTAGCTTTCATACATCGCCGGACGCACCAGATCGTTCATCGCGGCGTCGACGATGAGAAAATTCTTCCCGGCGCCGCGCTTGAGATGCTCGACGCGCGACAGCAGCACACCGGAGTTGCCGACCATGAACCGCCCGTGTTCGAGGAGAATCTTCAGGCCGAGGGGCTGGAGCAGCGGCACGAGCGCGGCACCGTACGTTTCGGGCGTGAGCGGGCGCTGGTCGGCCGGTTGCGCATCCCACCAGGCCTGCTGGCCGCTCGCGAGCGCGTCCTTGTAAACGATGCCCATGCCACCGCCGATCGAGAAATAGGTGATGCCATACTTCGCTTTCAGCTCGGCGGCAAAAGGGCCGACCTTCGTGACGGCCTCGACGAACGGCGCGACCGAGGTCAACTGCGAGCCGATGTGCATCTGCACGCCTTTGATCTGGAGGTTGGGATACTTCGCCGCGGCTTCGTACGCGGCGGCGGCGTGCTTCAGCGGGATGCCAAACTTGTTGTCGCTCTTGCCGGTCGTGATTTTGGCGTGGGTGTGGGCGTCGACATCCGGGTTGACGCGGATCGCGATGGGAGCCTTCACGCCCAGCTTGCCGGCGACGTGATTGATGCGGGCGAGCTCGGGCTCGCTCTCGACGTGGAAGGAGAAAATCCCGTTTTCGAGCGCCAGTTTGATCTCGGCCTCGGTCTTGCCGATCCCGGCAAAGACGCTCGACCGGACATTGCCGCCCGCGGCGATCACCCGGCGGATCTCGCCCCCGCTGACGAGGTCGAAGCCGGCGCCGAGGTTCGCGAAGTGGCGGAGAATCGCGAGATTCGAGCTGGCCTTCATCGCGTAGCAAAGCTGCGCGTCGAGACCGGTGAGCCCGCGTTGGAGCCGGCGGTAATTGTCCTCCATCGTCGTCGCGCTGTAGACGTAGGTCGGGGTGCCGTAAAGTTTGGCGACGGCGGCAAGATCGACGGATTCGCAATGAAGGTCGGAGCCGGAGTAATGGAAATGGTGCATGTGGGTGTGAAACGGAAAAATCGAGTGAAAGGATCGACGGTAGCGGGTTTCCGCTTGAAAAAACCACCTCAAACTTCGTGAGTCGACGGGTGCTGCGCGCTTTGCTCAATCTCTGTTCCCGTCCCGGAGGCCGTCCTCGGCTCCGCCCCGACGGTCAGGCGCGGTTTCACAATCCGCAATTTGTGAGCTTCATGGCGCAAAACAACCGGCGGCGCCTCGACCCCGATCTGCACGATGCCGTGCTCCGCGGCCGAAAGTTGGTGAAGAATCTCTTTCGTTTCGCCCTCGCGGGCGGCTGTGCCTGGGTCGTGCTGGAGAGCGCCCGGGCCCTGTCGGTGTTTTGATGGCCGGTCAGGCGCCGCCACCACCGGCGAGCGACTCCGGCATGAACGTCGCCCGCACCGTCGCCCCGAGGTAATCGCGGTTCATCCGGGCGATGAATTCGTGCGAAATCAGCTTCGGGCACGCCGCGCTGCACTCGTACTGATTCGTGCAATTCCCGAAGCCGGCCTCGTCCATCGTCTGCACCATTGCCAATACCCGCCGGTCCCGTTCGGCCTGCCCCTGGGGCATCAGCCCGAGGTGCGAGACCTTCGCGGCGACAAACAGCATCGCGCTGGCGTTCTTGCAGGCGGCCACACAGGCGCCGCAGCCGATGCACTGCGCCGCGTCCATCGCGAGTTCCGCATCGCCCTTCGGCACGGGAATCGCGTTGGCGTCGCAGGCCGAGCCGGCCCGCGCGGTGATGAAGCCACCGGACTGCTGAATCTTGTCGAACGCGCTGCGGTCGCTGATCAGATCCTTGATCACCGGAAACGGCTTCGCGCGGAACGGCTCGATCGTGATCGTCGCGCCATCGGCAAAGCTGCGCATGTAGGTCTGGCAGCTGGCGATGCCACGATGCGGGCCGTGGGGCTTGCCGTCGATCACCAGCGAACACGTGCCGCAGATGCCCTCGCGACAGTCGTGCGCGAACGCGATCGGATCCTCGCCCCGGCGCTCCAGGTCGTCGTTGACGACGTCGAGCATCTCAAGGAGCGACATGTCCGGATTCAGATCCGCGGCCTGGTATTCGACGAACTTGCCGGCCTGGCTGGGACTGGCCTGGCGCCAGACGCGGAGGGTGACGGAGATGAGCTGGGTGGAGGTGGGAGCGACCATCGGGATTTTCGATTTTAGAGTTTAGATTTTTGATTGGCGGGCTTCGCCGCAGGTAGCGCTGGCGTCGGCTTGAGAATTGCGTGAAAACCGATTTCACCCTTTTTCGCCGGCGCCGGGGGTGTCATGAGCTCGCGGATCGCATCGAACACGATCTTGAATTGCGCGTCGTATTTCCTTTCGAGCGCGGCCAATTTACGGGCGAGGTCGATGTTCGAGGCGATCATCAGACGCAGTCGAACGAAGGCGCGCATGATGCCGATGTTAACGGCGATGGCGCGCGGCGAGTTGAGCAGACCGGAGAGCATCGCAACGCCCTGCTCGGTGAAGACCAAGGGTAGGTAGCGGCGCCCGCCATGGTTCAAACTTGAGGTCACAATTTGTGACCTCAAGTTCGCAAACTCCTCGCGCGTAAGTTCAAACATGAAATCAGCAGGGAATCTTGCGCGATTTCGGCGGACCGCCTGATTCAGCACCTTGAGTGCGACTTCGTATAGTTCGGCCAAGTCGGCATCGAGCATCACTTTCTCCCCGCGCACGAAATAAATCCGCGACTCGATTCGTTCTAGCGGAACGATGCTCGCGCTGGAAACCAACTGTTTACCGGAAAGCATAGGAAGGATGTCCCAGTTTGGGATACGCTCGGTGTTGGTCCTTCGCTTCGCTCAGATTGACGCGCGATGACGTCTCACTTGTAGCTTCGCACGCTCATCTTGACGGTCTCGTAGTTCAGGGGCTCGACGTTGCGGAGCGGCGTCTGGCCTTCGCCCTGGTATTCCCAGGCGGCAACGTGCCCGAACTTCTCGTCGTCACGCTTGCACTCGCCGTCGGGATACTGGTGCTCCTCCCGGAAGTGACCGCCGCAGCTTTCCTCCCGCGTGAGCGCGTCGCGGCACATGAGTTCGCCGAGCTCGAAGAAGTCCGCGACCCGGCCCGCCCGCTCCAGCGCCTGGTTCATGTTGTCGGCGGAGCCGGGGACGTTGACGTTGGCCCAGAACTCGTCGCGCAGCTGCGGAATTTCCTGCAACGCCTTCTCGAGGCCCTCCTTGGTGCGGGCCATGCCGCAATAGGTCCACATCAGCTGGCCGAGTTTCTTGTGATAGTAATTCACCGGCTCTTTGCCCGGGTGGCCCATGAGGCGTTTGGTGATCGCGGCAACGTTGTCCTCGGCCTGCCGGAAATCGGCGCCGTCGGCCGACGGCTTGGAGCCGGGCTTCTGCTGCGCGAGGTAATCGCCGATGGTGTACGGGATGACGAAGTAACCGTCGGCCAGACCCTGCATCAAGGCAGATGCCCCGAGGCGGTTGGCGCCGTGGTCGGAGAAATTCGCCTCGCCGAGGACGAAGAGGCCCGGGAGGTTGGACATCAGGTTGTAGTCCACCCAGAGGCCGCCCAGCGTGTAGTGCACCGCCGGGTAGATGCGCATCGGCGTCTGGTAGGCGTTCTCGTTGGTGATCTCGTGGTAGATGTCGAAGAGGTTGCCGTATCGCTCGCGCACGCCGGCCTCGGTGAGGCGTTTGATGGCGTCCGCGAAATCCAGATACACGCCGAGTCCGGTCACCCCCACCCCGCGGCCCTCGTCGCACATGCGTTTGGCCGCCCGCGAGGAGACGTCGCGGGGGGCGAGGTTGCCGAAGCTGGGATAGATGCGCTCGAGGTAATAGTCGCGATCGTCCTCGGGAATGGAGGCCGGGTCCTTCTGGCAGTCGGCCGCCTTTTTCGGCACCCAGATGCGGCCGTCGGTGGGCAACGACTCCGACAAGAGCGGGAGCTTTG
>SXSC01000071.1 GCA_005792355.1 Opitutaceae bacterium | reverse complement strand
GCCCGATGTCCTCATCGGGCGTGGATCGATTGCTTGAACGAACGTTTCAAAAAGCCCGATGGGGACATCGGGCTCCACCTTTCAGTGGTTTCGTTCTGAGGGGTACAACGCACTTCGACCGGTCGACATGACTGAAAACAACCCGATGGGGACATCGGGCTCCACCACTCAGTGGTTTCGCTACCAGGGGTACAACGCACTTCGACTGGATTGATCCGACTGCAAAAAGCCCGATGTCTACATCGGGCTCCGCCTTTCATTGATCTTGTTTCGATGGTAAAGTCGCACTTCGAACGAGTGGCGCCACCCTAATTCGCGCGCGGCGCCGGTGCCTTCAGCCCGTCGAGCTCGGCGTCGCTCCATGCCTTCTGCCGTTCGACGGTGGCGGCGCGAATCTCCGCCACCTTCGCCGGGGCGATGGTCACGGCCTGGTTGCCGAATTCGCGGCGCACGTAGGTGAGAACCGAGGCGATCTGCCCGTCGTCGAGCTGGCGCCACGGCGGCATCACCAGGCCGCGGCCGGGATTTTCTTTCCCGTGCAGGACGATGCGAACGAGATGCTCCTCTCCCATTTGCAGCCAGCGCGAGCCCACGAGCGGCGGCGCCAGCATGGCAAGGCCGCCGCCCGAATCCTGATGGCAGGGCGAGCAAGTGAGGCTGTAGGCGGCCTTGCCGGCGTCGAACTGCTGCTGCGCGGCCTGTTGCGCCGGGTCGTCGGAGTGCTTCTGCTGAAAACTCGTCAGAAGCGAACTGATGCGCGGATCCTTGTGGGCGCGGATCAGGGCAATATTGCCGGAGCTCAGGACCCCGGGGTCGAACGTTCCCAGGTTCATCCGTTGCAGCATCGTCGTGGCCCACGCGGGCTTTTCACTCAGCATGCGCTGGGCGGTGTTTTTCAGCCGGGGGGAGAGCGTCGGATACGTTTCGATTACGGCCAGGGCCGCCGCCGGGTCCGCAAAACCGCCGAGGGCCGCGAGCCGGCGGGTGCGGCGGGCCTCGTTCGGCTCGGACTTCAGCATCCCGGCGATCAACGGCAGTGCCTCGGGCGTGCCGAGCGCGGAGAAGAGATCGAGATAGGTTTGCTGGTCGGCATCGTTGAGCTTGCGGTCCGGCAGGCGCGCGAGGGCCTCCCACAGCGCCTCGCCGTGACCCAGGCGCGCCGCCAGCGCCACCAACGCGGCGGAGCGCGTCTGGCCGGCCCACGCGCGCGCCACAAAATCTTTCAGGCCGGCGGGCACCGCCTCGACGCGAACCCCCCTGAGGCCCTTCGCCATGCCGTTGAGCAGCACAGCGGCATTTTGCGCGGTGGGGGCGGCGGCGAGCAGGCGGCCGCATAAATCAAGCTGGCGCGCGAAGTATTCGGGCGCGCGATCGATCAGCCACTCGGAATACACGCCTTGCTTCAGCGTATAATATTTTCGCGGACCTTGATCGGCGGTGAAACGCATGCCGATGCGCCCGGCAATGTGCTGCGGAAAGATCTTCGTCTGCCAGACGGCGGGATCGCCCACGAGGGCGAGCAACTCCTCGCGACCGCTCTCCGCCTTGCTCTCGATCGCCCACCAGATCAGGAGCGGGAGATGTTTGTCCGCCGCGTCTTCATCGTGGGCCAGCAACCCGCGGACGAGAGGAAACGCCTGTCCCGCCGGGAGTCGCTTCGCGGTGCTCGCGAGCTGGCTGCGCACCTCGACGGCAGGCTCGCTCCGCGCCAGTGACGCCAGTGCCGCGAGCGTCGGAGCGGTGACGAGATTGCGATCCCCGAGGAGGCGCACGGCCCAGCGGCGCACATGTTCGTTGGGGTGACGAAGCGCCGCACGCAGGCCGGTCTCATCAAGTTCGCCGCGAAGATTCAGCACCCAGAAGGCCTCAAGCGAGGCGCCGTCGTTTCGCTGCAGCATCGACCGCAAGTCCGCCGCAATGGCCTCGGGGCGCGTGGCGAGCACGCGGCGCGCGTGCTCGCGGTGCTCGCGGTTCGGATGGGGGAGAAGCGTTAGCAAATCGGCTGTCGCCATCTTCCGCAGATCCATCGGCGCGGGTCGGAGAAAATTCTTCGGCACGATGCGATAAATCCGGCCGTTCGATTTGTCCCACGTGTCGGCCGGATTGAGATGGCTCAGTCGTAGGTCGGACCAGTCGGCGATGTAGATCGCACCGTCGGGCCCTTGTTCGATGTCGACCGGCCGGAACGCCTTGTCGTCCGTCGTGATGAGCGCGGTGGTGTCGATGGTGCGGAAGGTGGAGGTGTCTTTGAAGACCTGGCTGGCCTGGATCCGGTTGGTCAGCGCCATGCCGACGACGAGCTGGCCGTGGAGCTGGGGCATGGTGTCGGCTTCGTAGAGAATGAACGCCTGCGGAAACCGCGGACTATAGCCTTCGTGGGCCATGTGTTCGAAGAAACCGAAGATGAAGGGATTCATCGCCGGTCCGTGTTTCGTCCAGCCCTTCACGTAGGTCGCGCCCTGGGCGTAGTGCAATCCGCGCGTCGCGCCGTAGTTCGTGCCGGAATAGGCGCGGCCCACGTGGTCGAACTCGAAACTGAAGGTGTTGCCACCGCCCTCCGCAAAAATTTCGAAAACTTTTGTGCCGGGGTGATAGCGCCAGATACCCTGACCCAGCAGCCGGAGACCTTGAACTTCCAGCGTGGTCGTGCTGCCGGTGGCGCCGTAAATCCAGCCGTCGGGTCCCCAATGCAAGCTCGTTGCCAGCGAGTGGGTGTCCTCCAGACCGAAGCCGGCGAGATGCACCTCGGGGTCGCCGTCGGGCACGTCGTCGCCATTCTTGTCCGGATAGAAAAGCAGGTACGGCGACATCAACACCCACACGCCGCCTTCCCTGGGCAGCACGCTGGTCGCCAGGTTGAGTCCGTCGAGAAAGGTTTTGTGCGATTCGAATTTTCCATCGCCGTCGCGATCCTCAAGAATCGTGATCCGGTCGACGCCGCGGAAGTGGTTCGGCGGCGGGGGTGAGACCCGATTGAATTCGGCGCGGATGTACTGGTCGTAGGCAGTCACGGTGAGGCCGGCGGGAAACGGATATTGCAGGTATTGCACGACCCAGAGCCGGCCGCGCTCGTCGAACTTGAGGTCGATGGGCTGGCGGATGACAGGCTCGCTCGCAACCAGCTCGGCCGCGTAGCCGTCGGCGATGACGAGGCGCTGCGTGCTTTCCGCGGGGGACAGCACCTTGGCCTGGCCGGTGAAGTCCTGCCCGCCGGGCTTGAAGTTCTTCACGAACTCCGAGATCTCCGGCGTGAAGCGCGGAGGGGGAGTGGATTGGGCCGACGCCAGTGCGGCACCGGCGAGGAGAATTACGCTGGGCAAGGCAGGACGTTTCGGGAATCTCAGCATGGGGGCATCGGGTGGAGCCGTGAGCGCCAACGAGCGAAAGAAACGACGACTCGCTGACCTTCGTAGCTACGAAAGCCGAACGTGAGCAGGAGGCGAGCGCAGATGCGGCGCAAGTCAATGGTAGGCTTGCCCGTGTGGCAGCGCCCCATCTGCAGAAAAATGCAGGACCTCCCACAGATTCAGAAAGGCCACAGATGCAAACCCTGGAATCCGGCCATCTGCGGTCTTTCTGAATCTGCGGGAGGCACGGATCATGAAACTCCGGCGACGCATCGCACCCGCGGCGCCGCGCGAGGTTCCGTAGATATCGTGGGCATCTCACCCAACGACTGAAAATGCAGGACCT